>MVRB01000035.1 GCA_002067635.1 Methanomassiliicoccales archaeon PtaU1.Bin030
GGAGGCATAGATCCATCCCTCGTACGTGAACAGCTTCTGAAGGTGCCCCCGCTTCATGCCCATCGCACGGGCCGTCCCCATCTCTCCCTTCCTCTCCTCTCCCAGCATCGTGAAGATGTTGATGATGAGGGCTATGCCCGCGATGATCGAGAACGAACCGAACACGAAGAACAGGGAGGTGAACATGGCCACCGCCGACCGGCCATCGGCGATGGCCTGATCGCGATCCCCGCTGATCTCCAGGTTGAGCTCCGGCATCGTGCCCAGGGTGGTGTTCAGTACCGCACGGGCATCCCCTGCCTGCTGGCGACCGGCCTCATCAAGGGACACCAGGAGCGTGCTTACCATCCCCTCCTGGTCGCTCAGCATCTGCAGATCCCCGATGTCCAGGAACACATCGGCCCCCAGGCCGGCGAGCCCCTCGTCCCTCAACAGGACGGCGCTGAACACCATGATGTGGAGCTGGTCATGGACCAGCAGGAGGGTATGGCCATCAGCGATGTCCAGCCTTTCCGCGAGGTCAGGTGATACGTACGCCTTGCCATCGGATGGAATGGAGCGGATGGCGTCGCCATCCAGGGCCACAAGCCCCCCGAGGTCCCTCAACGCCTCGTCCGTCAGTCCCATGACGTCCACGGTGGGCGATGAAAGATTGGAGGCGGTGTCCTTGATGCTGATCATTCTTTGGAGCACCCATTCCGCCCCGTCCACCGACTCCAGCCCGTGTACCGAGTCCCTGAGCGCGGCGACCTCGGAGATATCGTAGATGCCAGTGCTGTTCGCACCTGCCCCCGGCCCGCTCACGGTGAAATCGATGTCTCCGTAGCGCTGCACGACCTCGCCGACTATCATGTTGTCAAGGGTATCGCCGACGATCAGGGAGGCGGAGATGATGGCGGTCCCCACCATCAGACCGCCCAGCACCAGGGCGGTGGTGGAGGGCCTCCTGAGGACGTTGCGCACGGACATCTTCAGAAGGATGCGGTTGCCGAAGGCGTCGATGAGCACGAAGAGCGTAATGAGGCCTATCATGGCCAGCACGGCATAGGTCAGGGGGAGCATGGCCATGGCAACGGCCATCAGGGTGGCCGTCACGATGGTCGTCAGCACCGATCGGGGGGAGATCGCTTCACCCCAGCTGATTTATCTCGTCGGCGATGTGGTCCACGTTGCCGTCGGTGGTCACGATTCTCCCGTCCCGCATGTGGATTATGCGGTCGCACTTCGCGCCCACCTCCGGGTCATGGGTCACTATGATGAACGTCTGCCCGTTCTCCCGGTTAAGGCGGCGCATCAGCGACACCACCTCCTCTGAGGTCCTCACGTCCAGGTCGCCGGTGGGCTCGTCGGCCCACACGATCGCCGGAGTGTTGGACAGGGCCCGGGCGATGGTCACCCTTTGCCTCTCTCCCCCGGAAAGGGCGTTGGGGCGCAGATCGGCACGCCGGGACAGGCCCACGGTGTCCAGCAGCTCCAAGGCCCTGCTGCGGGCCTCCTGTTGGGGCGTACCCGCTATCAGGAGCGGGAGCTCCACGTTCTCGGTGGCCGTGAGCACCGGTAGCAGATTATAGAACTGAAAGATGAACCCCATTCGCCTGGCTCGAAAGTTGGTCTTGGAGTTGTCGTTCATCGAGGTGATCTCCCGGTCCTCGATGTAGATCTTGCCAGAGGTAACATCGTCTATCCCTGAGAGGCAGTTGAGGAGGGTGGTCTTACCGCATCCTGACGGGCCCATTATGGCCACCATCTCCCCCTTATCTATCTCCATGGTGATGCCCCGCAGGGCCTCAACGGTGATATTTCCAGTGACGTAGGTCTTTTTGACCTCCTCGCAGCGGATGATCGGCATGCCGTAACCTTCCACCGACAAGGGGACGCTGGATAATAAACATGTTAGCGATTATCCATGATGGAACCTCAGGGACCTCGGATGGTCCAGCAGAATCAGGTCGCTGATGACATACTTATCTGAAACGTGAACTCAGGGCGTTACGAATAAATGCCCGCTGACGGTGTTGACCGGTAATGTCCATCAGAACCCGGCAGTGCCCCGAGTGTCAGGCCGCGGTCCCCTTGAGGACCAGGTATTGCCCAGACTGCAATGCCTTGGTCAATCCCAACGCTCCCGAGGACCCTATAAAGAAGGTTCGCGAGGACGGGGAGATGAAGAGCCTGGTGCTCATGGGCATGGGGGGAATGCTGCTGTTCTTCAGCTTCGGGTTCTTCCTCCCTGCGGTGCTATCGGAGCCGGGGTTCCTGTGGGTCTCCGCCCCTCTGTTCCTGATCGGCGCGATCCTGTTCGCCGGCGCGTGGTTCGTCAGGAGGCGGACCAGCAGGCGAGTCGCCTCCTTAGAGAGGGACCTTCATGTCCGCTGCGAGTATTGCGGGGGCACCAATCACAGGAACGATCATCGCTGCGCCTTCTGCGGCGCGCCGATAATCGACAGCACGGCTTCTGACCGAAGCTGAGCGGGCGGCCTCATTCGGCCTTCTGCTGGCCGTTGGACCGGGCGATGATGGACATGTCGAACTTCTCCTCCTTCCAGCTCCCCTCCGGGAATATCAGCTCGAAGCGAGCGCCCTTCCCCTCCTCGCCCGCCTCGCGGATGACCCCTCCGGACATGGACATTATCTGGCTGGCGACGTAGAGCCCCATGCTGCCATGGGGGTTGAAGTCCCTGTCGAACACCGCCGGTTTCACATCCGCCGGTATGCCCACACCGTCATCCTCGTAGTACACGATGCATGAGCCGTTCTCGATCCTGTAACCGATGTTTATTCTGTAGGCCTTCTTGCCGTGCTTACGGCTGTTGTTCAGCAGTATGGTGAATACCTTTTCCAGCATGGGGTCCGCGAGGACGCTGAGCGGCCCCAGCTCGGAGCGCACGTCCAGCCCCTCGGAGGCACCTGAGGTCTTGGCCTTGGCCAGGACAAGCTGCATCCACTGCCACATGGGGTCCGACCTCCCCAGGCTCTGGTAGTCGGTGGCGAAGTTGAACTGGCGCTCGATGTACTTGACCGCCTCCTTGATCCGCTCGCCGTATCGTGCCATGTCCTCGCTCTTCAGATGTCCGGAGGATATCAGCTCGCTGTAACCGTGTATCACTCCCACCTGGTTCATGGTGTCATGGCGGACCACCATGGACAATATGCTCAGCTTGGTGTTGGCCTTGAGGAGCTGGTCCTTCATCCTCCT
>MVRB01000036.1 GCA_002067635.1 Methanomassiliicoccales archaeon PtaU1.Bin030
GGAATGCAGGTCCTGCTGTTCTCCATCGCCTGCATTTTGCTGCTGTTCTTCGACCTCGAGTATGCGGGGAAGGGGAGATGGATGACGGTCAGGAACGTTATCCTGGTGTCTCTGGTGCCAGCCGCCTCCATGGCGCTGTACTGGACGAACGATCAACATCATCTCTTCTACAACTGGGTGAGGTTCGACGTCGTTCAGGACACCGTGGAGATTTACACCGACTATGCCACTGCGTTCTTCGTGCTGTACCTGTACATTCATGTGCTTACCATCGTGGGCAGCTTGTTCGTCTTCTACCTGTTCAGCAACACTCCCCGAACACAGAAGAAGCAGACAGGCATAGTGCTGGCCGCCTCCTGTCTTCCCTGGCTTGTGAGCACCGGCGAGGTCACGTTCTACATGTCAGGCTCCTATCTTGACATACTGATGAACTTCGCATCCCTCACGCTGGCAGCCTGCCTATATTATATCGGTACCTTCACCTTCAAGCACTCCGACGTCACCGCCCTGAGCTATGATGCCGTGGTAGAGAACATGGACGACGGGGTCATCATAATCGACTCCGACGGCGCCCTGGGCTATGCCAATTCGAAGGCCAGGGAGGTCCTGGGCCTCAGCCCCGAGATCATGGGAAAGCAGGCAGAGAATGTGCTGGCACCCCTGGGCCTAGGACCGTTCTGCGACGGCCATGCCGCCTCTTCCCATGAGAAGTGGTTGAACGAGAGGGTGTTCAACGTGAAGACCCGTCAGATTCCTGGGACACGCGGGGAGGTCCAGGGTCATCTGATAACTGTACGCGACGTGACCGAGGAGAGGAAGGCCAAAGAGTCTCTTCGCCTGGCGAATGACAAGCTGAACCTTCTGTCGATGGTCGCCAGGCACGACATGATGAACAAGCTGGTCGTACAGCGCGGCTACCTGGAGCTGGCCGGGTTGAACGACGGGGGCACGATGACTGAGGAACGACGCCGGATAATGCTTGCCAACGTCGAGGATATGGAGAACATCATGATCTTCACCCGGGACTACCAGAGCCTCGGCCTGAAGAGCCCGGAGTGGCAGCCTCTGGACCCCGTGGTCAAGGAGGCTGAAAGGACGGTGCACCCTCCCGGGATCGATGTACGCATCGATGCTGGGAACGTGGAGCTGTACGCCGATCTCATGCTGCAGAAGGTGTTCACCAACCTGCTGGACAACTCCGTCCGCCACGGGGAGAGGGTGAGCCTGGTCCGCGTGTGGACCGAGGAGAACCAGGACCTCAGCCTTTCGGTCTTCTACGAGGACAACGGAGTGGGCGTTCCTATAGGGGAGAAGGAGAAGATATTTGAGCTCGGCCACGGCCGCAACACCGGCCTGGGCATGTACCTGTCCCGCCAGATACTGGGCATCACGGGATCGAGCATGAGGGAGAAGGGACGGGCTGGGGAGGGCTGCATCTTCGAGATCCTAGTACCTGCCGGTAAATGGAGAAGGGCGTCGTGATCGCCATCCGATTATAGTGGCAGCGCACACCTCAGAGCCATTGAGATCTTGCGTCGGAGGTTTTCGGGAACCGTGAGTTCCTACATCTCTTCGTTATCAGTATTTGCTCCAGCGCTCTCTAGGAGGCGGAACAGTTCCATCATGGGCAGGACCACGGTCATCTTGTCCATCATGATGTACACCTCTCCGTCGGTCAGGAACAGGTCGGCCACCTGGCGCTGGAACTCGCCGGGCTTGAAGCTGGAGACCCAATCTAGGACCCTCTCTTCCTCGTCCTTACCGTCCTCCGGCTCACCGAAGGCCACATCTATGACGGCGTTCTCGGACATTACAGGCTCTAGGCCTTCATCCGTCTCAGTATCGCCCTCATCGTCCTCTTCCTCGGTCTCTTCCTCTTTCCAATCATCGTTCTTCCTACGTGCCATGATAGCTCAACCTGGAATGATCTTCCTTCAACCTATACGCCATAGGTTCTACTTCAAACCCACAGCGCACCGTCCCTCCCCCACTGGTGTGGGCCTTCGGAGGCCTCAGGAATGGTTTGAATGTACTGGCATACCCTTGAAGGGTGTTTGAATAACGATCGCTGATCGTCCACAAATACACGGCCGGGACCTAAGAATCTTACCGTGGATGGCCATCCGACCTCACAATGGCTGAGATGTTGATCTCGGTGGATATCAGAATCGAAGTATGGTAGCTCCGATACCTCCTGCCGTCTGTGATGACCCCAGAGGACACAACGTGAAATATTTTCTACGAGATTGCTCTGGCATGGTTAATTGCCCCAAATGCACGAAGGATGGTTTGGTGGTCGAAAAAATTACAGTTGCTAACCACGCCAAAGAATCGTGCTGGCCCCTTGGTGATGAGACCTACTACCATTGTGAAAATCCAGACTGCGAGGTGATTTATTTTACCGCCTCTGGCTCAAGGCCTTTGAAAATTTCGGATATTAAGACCAGGGTCACCTTCAAAGAAAGAACCTCGCCTAGACCCTTGTGCTATTGTAAACAAGTTACCGAGGAGGATGTCATCAACGCCATAGAGGGTGGGGCTGCGAACGTGGATGAGGTAAGAAACATTACTGGAATCGGTGGTGGAGGACACTGTAAATTCACTAATCCCGCTGGAAGGTGCTGCTCTAGAAACTATAAGCCGTTCATCGACCTGGAGCTGAAGAAGCGGGGGAAGGGAGGTTCTGATGGAATACCGATGATTGTCAAATGATCATCAGCACATACCGCCGCTTCTCCCCATGTTGGCAGCCTCGCCAAGTATCTTTCCTGATGGTCGTGGCAGGTCTCTAGTGTAAGGGCCTAATGAAACCTCTTCGCCCTCACGCAGTAATTTCACATACTGGTAATTCGTAATCGTCGTTGGAAGGGCGTACCTCACTGACCAAACCTCACAGCATTTCAGGAACAGGATGTACTCACGTCCATCGAAATACCTTGGCTCTAAGGTGGGACATCCGCCAAAGAAAGAAGTTCTAGACCACTTCAATAGAGTGTTTGCATCGTCGTTGAGAGGCTCGGAGACCCAAATCTGCCAGACCATCTTTTCACCGTCAAGCTCCGCGGCTCTGGTATTCTCCTCATCTCTGGAAATAGACATTACTCTCCAAACATCCGGTAGTCGAGCGGATGACATTCAAATTGTCGATGACCCTCGTGAGATATCCATCCTTCCTCGGCCACATTAATATTTATTATCATTATGATCGCAGCTAAGTAGATGGG
>MVRB01000037.1 GCA_002067635.1 Methanomassiliicoccales archaeon PtaU1.Bin030
GGTGGACGGTTTCATACTCAAGAGCCGCTCTCCTTCCTGCGGCGCGTACGACGTGCGGATATACCCGGACAAGGCCAATGCTGCTCCCCTGGATAGAGGTTCGGGGATGTTCGGGGAGAGAGTGCTGGAACGCCTGCAGGGCATCCCTGTGGAGGATGAGGCACGTCTGCGCAATATCAAGCTAGGGGAGCACTTCCTTACACGTGCCTTCACATTGAGGGGGTTCCGGGAACTGGCCGAAAGCGGCAGCGTCGCCGACCTGGTGGACTTTCATACCCGCAACAAGTTCCTGCTGATGATGTACAGCCAGAAGGAGCTGAAGTACCTCGGCAACGTTGTCGCCAACCGCTCCGGGCTTTCGATGAAGGATCTCGTTCTGGACTATCGCTCGCACCTCAGGCGTGCGCTCACGAAGCCTCCAAGATGCACCAGCCCTGTAAATGTTCTCATGCACAGCCTGGGCTACTTTTCTGACCAGATGAGGCCCCAGGAAAGGGAGTTCTTCCTGCAAAGCCTGCAGATGTACAAGGATGCGCGAATCCCTCTGAGCGTGTGCCTGAACCTGATGCGGTCCTACATTCTCCGCTTCGGCAGCGATTATCTAGCGTCCCAGACCTTCTTCCAGCCGTTCCCTGAGGGCATATTGGAGGTGGGGATCACCGATTCCTGCGACTGGAGAGAGGTTTCCTGAACGCTTCGTTATCCATGCAATGTTTTACATTTCTCTTTGATTAAAAAAAATACTGCCGCCCTTCGGGGGCGGCAGGTGTGGGGTCCCGGCGATCGACCTTGCCGGAATGGTCCTTCAGGGCGGGGCTCGATCCTCTTGGGGATGCTAACGATCTCGCCCCCTCGCCTGAACGGTCATCCTAAAATGTTGTTCTCCTCCACTGACCTGCGGCCCTCACAGCGGCCTCAGGGTGCCAGCGAACACCTGCCATGCCAGAAGGCTCTTGGCCACCAGGCTGAGGATGATGTACACCTTCTCACCGTAGAGGTAGTCCTTCCATTTCCCTACCCTCTTGTACTGAAGCACCATGTTGATGGCGAAGCTGAAGAAGAACACACCGATGCTGACGAAGATCCAGTAGACAAAGTCCGGGACACTTCCTCCAGTGGATGACCCAGCCCCCGCCAGGTACATCGCGATTCCTATCCAGGGAACGATGCCGGCGAAGGAGCCGAAGATGAAGGAAGTCCAGTTGACCTTCTCAGACCTCTGGTTATACTGCTCCATCGTCAGCCCGAACAGGTTCATGACCGCTGTGAGAGCGAACACGCCCATCAGTGCAACCACCTCGTAGATCCCCACGAGCATGGCCACGACCACTATCATTACCGAGGCGCTGAGAGCGTACTCGTACCAGCGGGCCTTGTTGATGTGGTTCTTTAGATTCTCCTCGTACCACTTTCTCAAGGGTCCGGCCAGGAGGAAGTGGTCCGTGGCGCAGATGAAGAAGAACAGGGCAATCATAGGCGCGATCGGCAGATCGTAAAGGGTTTGAGCCACAGGCGTTAACGATTGCGTAACGGTGTCGAAGTTCAGATAGTAGGTCTTGATGGGTAGCGTTACGTTGTTCGACAGGACCAGTATCAATATGCCTTGAACGAAGTGCACCGCTGCCATCACGGCGTTGAACCTTCTAAGGTTACGGAGCTTGACCTCCTCAGTCGATTCCATGCTTGTTCTGTATCTGTTGTCGATATAAAATATTATCTTTTTTCATAATATTATGATAGGATGGATGTCCCGAATACATGATCGCGGCTGAAAGGTAGTGCGCACGGGAAGCAAAGTGGACACCGACGCTTCCTTTCACTTTTATGTGAGCCTGATCTTTTCCTTTTGCACTCGTACCATCGAACGAACCATCACACAATATCTCTTGATGGAGGTGAATGACGGAAAAAAATGTTTGGCGGCCAGTATGAGGGGCATGGATGTTGCCATCTGCCAACACACATGTTGAGCCCGCCAGACCAGCAGGCATTTAAACAATCGTTCATTATAAATCCTACCGGTGCCCATGGAGCTTCCATTGCGACCGTAAGTCATTTGGGAGCGGTTTTTTTATGGAAGGCTGAATAAGATGAGAACTGAGAGGTTGACGATCATAAGTGCCCTGATGCTGGGCCTTCTTACATTGACTTCTACGCTACCGGTAAACACATCAGCCGCTACCGGCGGAGCGTACGTTTTCTTCACCGAGGAGGTGGAGGAGCCCACATTTGACGAGTGGCACGTTCGGTGGCATAAGACCGACCAGAACCCGGATTCAAGCCTGGATACCTGGTGCCGACAGATGCACAAGGCCCACAGCGGCACACATGCGGCCTGGTGCTCTCGTCAGGGCTACAATACCCACTACATCAACGGCACAGGGCTCCGTCCATACAATGGGAACATCACCTCCCTACAGCCCCCCGTGGACCCTACAAAGTTGGTTCTCCGTTACGATACCAACATGGATGCCATCATGCGGCGGGAGCTTGTAGGGGCTAGCTACTACGACACGATCACCATGAACTTCTGGTTCTACTCGGATACGGGTCGCTCGGATGCCAGGCAGCCTGACGGCGGGACATATGTTGGGTATGATTTCCTCAACGTCATCTACTATACTTCCAGTAACGGCGTGCTTTCGAAGCACGTCCTGTGGACCAACACCTACGAGCAGGCTACTGCCAAGAAATGGCTGCAGGAGTCTGTGACCATCCCCAGCGAAGCAACCTGGGTGGGCTTCGAGTTCGTCTCCGGTACTGTCCCGCCCCAAGGCGGGGACGATGCGGATGCCTTCGCCGCCTACAACATCCGGACGACACCGGAGGGTTCCACGGGCATGAAGGAGGGCGTCTACATCGATGATGTGGTGGTAACGGGGTTCGGGCCTAGCGACGATGTGCCGCTGTTCACCCATGTTGATCCCCTGCCTGTATATGAGCAGGTCAAGAACTTTACCATCTCTTGGAGCCACAACGATCCCGAGATCGCCAAGTTACAGTATGTCGACCTGTACTATCGGATCACCGGAACGGAGCAATGGACCAAGTACGCGAACGTGCAGAATCCCCAGGGCAGGTTCACTTCCAGCCCTATTACGTTCAATGCGATTCAGGATGGTAACTACGAGTTCTTCACCCAGGGTCACGATATCAATGGTGGTGCGGAGGTCTGGCGTGGAGTTGCGGATACGTGGACGGTCCTCGATGGCACGCCGCCCGTTAGCTCGATCGACATA
>MVRB01000038.1 GCA_002067635.1 Methanomassiliicoccales archaeon PtaU1.Bin030
GCTACCACGAACCACTTGAAGACCTCGGAGTTACTGACCTCTTTATCCATGCCGTCAACCTCATAGTGCCCACCCCACTCCCTTCTTGCTCTACAGGCAGGGGTAGGAAGTTTGCGAGGACCCCCGGCCTGGACGGAACTACCATAATAAAGACTTCCCATCTATTATAATATATACATCATAATTTATAGTAATGATATTTTCAGCATTCTGGCCATCGTGTAACTAAGCACCATTTCCATCTTTAAACTACGTTACCAATAAGGTAAGAAAGCATCATGAGGGAGTCAGGAACAGGGGCCCTACTGCGACCTATTTCTCCAGCATCTTCTCCAGTTCCTTCATGTACTCAAAGGTGGAGGAGTCGACTACCTCGACCTTCAGGATGTAGCCTTCCAGGCTCTTCTTCGCATCCGCGATGAAGCCCATGGTAAGCTCATCAGTGCCGAACGGGCAATAACCCTCAACGGTGAACCTCTCATACATCTCCTCAGCATGCTTATCCTGGATCGGTGAGATGATGCGAATGAACACGTCCATAGGATTTTGGTAGCTCTATTTATTTTGATTTGTATGAATAATTATGATAGATAATATCATCCGATCTGCCTTTTATTAATCCCGCCCTATCGCCGCTCACATGATGCTGTAGCTCAAGAAAAATGAGCGCCCTACTTATCAGCTAGACGGGAAGTGAGCGATTCCTTCACCGTTATCAGAACAGACAAGCAAAGAATCCAGTAATCTGGCGATAGAATGTATCAGCGCTAAATAATTACAACAAATGAGATTAGGTACCACAACGGGTGGTTCGATTGGGGATAGAGCAGCTGATCTTCAAGGGGAAAGCGGTTGACCAAACATACGCTCAATGGGTGGAGGAACTGTATGAGACCGAGGGCATAGACCGCAACATAGCTGGGAGAATGGCCCTTCTTGCAGAGCTTCAGGACGGCTTCCAATGTGAGAAGTGCGGCAAGTGCTGCAGGGAGCAGAAGGAGATTGAGTTCAGCATGGACGATCTGAAACTGGTGTCCAAGAAACAAGGCATGAACGTTCCCCAATTCATAAGAAGGTACGGCTTGAAGAGGATGTCCTATGCGGGCATCGGCATCTACCACGCTCTGAAGCTTGCCGATGGCGATCGATGCCCGTTCTTCGATGGCGCTGAGTGCATGATCTATGACGCGAGACCAGATGTCTGCCGCCGCTATCCATTCCTGACGCCGGAGGGAGTGGCACGTACCCTGCAGATGGAGAGAGGCATATGGTTCTACGGCGCCCAGTGCGATGCGTCGGTGGAATACATGCGGAAGATGTCCGCGGAGATGGGGCTGGCCGAGCCGGAGCCGGATGCGGAGACAAAGAAGAAGATGAAGGCGAAAAAGAGGTCGGCCAAGCCAAAGAAGAAGGCCGCAAAGAAGTCCACGAAGGGCAAGAAGAAAAAGACAAGCTCGAAACCGGCCAAGAGCACCGGGGATTGATGCTCCCAGGTCTCCTGGCCAGCTTCCAGGCTCACCTGTTCCGGCTCGTATCGCCAATGTGGGGACGGACTCGAGCTGAGGTTTTCGGCCACCACCATGGGCGGTGAAAGGTCAGACCGGAGCCCCGATCACGTTCAAATAACCTGATCTTAGCTACTTCTAGGCCTGGAACAGGCTGGTGCTCAGGTACTTCTCGCCCCGGTCCGGCAGGATGGTCACGATGACCCCGGAATCGATCTGCTTTGCCAGCTCCACGGCGGCGTACATTGCGGCGCCGCTGCTCATGCCGACGAAGATGCCCTCCTGCTTCACGATCTGGCGGGTCATCTCGTACGCCGCTTCCGTCTCCACCATTATCGTGGTGTCGATCTCGGACGGATCGTAGATCGCCGGGACGATGGCCTCCTCCATGTTCTTGAGCCCCTGGATGTAGTGTCCCTTGACGGGATGGGCGCTGACGACCTTGATGTGCGGGTCATGCTCCTTCAGCGCCTTGCCTACTCCCATTATCGTACCGGACGTGCCCAGGGCCGAGACGAAGTAATCCAATCTGCCACCTGTCTGCTTCCAGATCTCATCCCCCGTGGTCTTGTAGTGGGCCATCTTGTTGTACTGGTTCGAGAACTGGTCCGGCATGAAGTACTTCTCGGGATACTCCCTGACAAGCTCCCTCGCCTTCCTTATGGCGCCGTCAGTGCCGTACTTACCCTCGCTCAGGGTCACGGTCCCTCCGAACGCCTTGATCATCTGCCGCCTCTCCACCGAGACGGACTCGCTCATGACTATCTCCACTCCATAGCCTTTGATCGCACCTATCATGGCCAGGGCCACTCCGGTGTTGCCGGATGTAGGCTCGATGATGGTCTTGCCCCTGGTAAGCTTGCCCTCCTCCTCCGCCTGCTGGATCATGCTCAGGGCGATCCTGTCCTTGATGCTGCCGGTGGGATTGAAGCCCTCCACCTTGGCGTAGATGGTAGTGTTCTTGTTGGGATTGAGCTTGTTGATCTTGACCAATGGTGTGTTGCCGATCGTTTGGAGGATATTGTCCTTGAAATCAGCTGCTGGCGTTTCCATTTTAGGTTCTCCGGGTCAGGAGGAAGAGCGTTTATCATAGATATAGTCCAGGTAGG
>MVRB01000039.1 GCA_002067635.1 Methanomassiliicoccales archaeon PtaU1.Bin030
AGGGTTCCCGGGAGTGTACTCCTCCTACGTCCTGAGGACCATAGGCATGGACGGTGTCCTGCGCCTCCTGGAGGGCCGTGAGGACCGTGGCGCCCACTTCGAGTGCTGCATAGGGGCGTCCATAGGCGGCGAGGACATCATCGTCCACGGGCGGTGCGACGGCACAATCGCCATGCGGCCGTCCGGCCGTGAGGGCTTCGGCTTCGACCCCATATTCGTGCCCTCTGGCTTCGAGCGGACCTTTGCCGAAATATCAATAACCGAGAAGAATGGTATCTCCCACCGCGGCAGGGCCGTCCAGGCCTTCGCCGAGGAACTAAGGGGAAGACTGAATGAAGCTCACAGGTAGGAAGATAATGGTCACCGGGTGCGCGGGGTTCATAGCCAGCCACCTGGCGGAGGAACTGCTCGCCCGCGGCAATGACGTCGTCGGCGTCGACAACCTCTCCGCGGGAAAGCGGGAGTTCATGTCCGGCATGATGGGCAACGACGCCTTCACCTTCATCGAGGGCGACCTCCTGACCATGGACCTGGGGAGGGCCATGGAGGGCGTGGATGTGGTGTGCCACCTGGCGGCCAATCCGGATGTCCGCCTGGGGGCCAAGAACACCCACATCCACTTCGAGCAGAACATCGAGGTCACCTACAGGCTACTGGAGGCGGGAAAGGACCACGGGGTCAAGGACATCATGTTCCCCTCCACCTCCACCGTTTACGGGGAAACAGAGGTCATACCCACGCCGGAGAACTACGGCCCCCTCGTCCCCATCTCGGTGTACGGCGCGTCCAAGCTGGCGTGCGAGGCCCTGATATCCTCCTACTGCCACACCTTCGACCAGAACGCCGTCATCTACCGCTTCGCCAACGTCGTGGGGACCAGGTCTACACATAACGTGCTCCATGACTTCATCCGCAAGCTCCGGGAGGACCCCCGCTCGCTGGAGATACTGGGTGCCGAGCCAGGTACCATCAAGTCCTACGTCCACGTGAAGGACTGCGTTCGGGGCATGGTCGCGGGCGCCGAGGCCTCGGACGCCCAGGTGGAGATCTACAACATCGGCTCCCGGGACTGGATGACGGTCAAGGACATCGCCGACATCGTGGTCGAGGAGATGAACCTGCCCAACGTGGAATACCGCTGGACCGGAGGGGTCAAGGGAGGGCGGGGGTGGGTCGGGGACGTGAAGAAGATGCTCCTGGCCGTGGACAAGCTGGAGTCCCGGGGCTGGTCGCCTGAAATGGGCAGCCGAGAGGCCATCCGCAGAGCGGTCCAAGAGATACTTGCCTAGAGAATGTTCAGGAGACCCCGTGAGTATGTCTGGCCGGTAGCGTCCAGGGCGATGAGGTAGCTCGAGAGCAGCGTCCAGCTCCCGCTCGTGGACGTGGGCTCGGACTGCGCCGGCAATCCTCCGGCATAGGGGAACCCGGTGGGATCGATGACCAGCCAGTAGCCGTTGCTGTCCTGCAGGTAGGCCATCCTGAACACGGACGCATCCAGCCCATAGTAGCTGGCCAGCGACGCTCTGACCTTCAGCAGGTCCGCGTAGGTGGAGGCCACGAAAACGGTGGGGAAGGCATGGTCCTCGATCAGGTTCACGCGGGCGTTACCGCCCAGCGCCCCTATGATGCTGCACAACAGGATGGCATGGTCCTCGCAATCGCCCTCCCTGGACGACAGCGTCTCCTGGGCTGTCTTCCAGTAGTCCTCTGTGCCCTCGTTCACGTACTCTATTTTCTCCCTCATCCAGGTGAAGGCCTCCGCGATCTGCAGAACGCTGTAGTTGCCGGGATAGGCGGCCCTTATAGCGGCCACGGGAGACGACACGACGGAGTAGTCCACTCGCTCGTTGACGCGATTATAGTACTGCTCGACGTTGTACCGGACCTCCTGTTCCCGGGGGACCGCCAGGCTGGTGATGGTCACGGAGTTGGAGTTGCTGGGGAGGGCCCCCGCATCGTACCACTGCGTACCGGCTACGTTGGATACGGCCGCCTTGATGATTATCTGGTACTCGGCGCTTCCCGTTGAGGGCGCACCGAAGATCAGCAGTCCCAGCTCGGCCCTTTCCCCGGGACCTATGGTCGCGCTACAGTTGCGGTAGTAGGAGCTGCTCCCCCCGCTCACCCACTTGAGACCGAAAGAGTAGACGAAAAGCTTCCCGTGGTTGTTGTTCTCCACCCACAGTTCCAGCGCCCCGCCGTAACCGGCGTAGATGTCCTCAGTGATGTTCCAGTAGAGGTTTGTCTCCTCCACGGCTATGGGCACCGAGGACATTCCGCTGGGCAGGGAGCTGTTCACCGGCGAGACCGTGGACGCCCAAGGTACCACCAGGTCCTGGGAGCTGTAACCGAGGGTTTCCTCTTCCTTCATGACTGCAAGATAGTAGTAACCGGCGGATACCACCAACAGCACTGCTACGATGGCTATCGCAGCAATGACCCACGCCCTGCGCATGCTAATTCATTGACCAGGTGTATAAAGAGCCTTACGGGATGATTATCAAGGGGCCCTGGCCCATAGTAATGATAACCTTTATTGGGGGGATAGCATTACCACCGCTAACACGGGTCTGTGGGGTAGCTTGGTCCATCCTTGGGGCTTTGGGAGCCTTAGACCCCGATTCAAATTCGGGCAGACCCACCATCATCCATATCCAGATATCTCAAAACGATTTTCAATAGAGGGGGTTTTTGACACTATTACCGGCGATTCCCTCCACACATCCTTAAGTTTCTTGCTGGCGATGCCTCGTTCTATCCGGTTGTAGAACTTCAGCGTCGTGTTGGGGTCCGTATGCCTCAATTGGGCCGACATACCCATGACTCTGCTCATATCACCATTAATGGTCATGGTCGTAAGGGTCGAGCGGAAGTCCTTCAATTTGAAGTTCACTCCCGATGCTTTTTCAACCTTGTGCTTGATCTGGTTGAAACGGTTTGCGGAGTAGAACCCATTTTCAGATAACAAATTTGGAAATAGCGCCTTTGCTTTTATTGAACCCATCATTCGGAGGTGGGCAGCCCTTTCTCGAAGGTATCTCTCGATTAAGGGCATCATATCCTGACGGGTGATTAGTACCTCCTCCGGGCTAGCCCAATTCCCTTGACCTTTCGGATGGCGAACGAATAGTGTCCCCTTCTTCAGGTTTAAATCCTCATAATGCGCAAGTCGGAGCTCGGTGGGCCTTAGCCCTGTACCAAAGTAAAGGACTATCATCCCTCGAGCGAGCGACCCAGTCCACCCCTCCAGTTCATCCAAGCTACCGAATATTGCTGATAGCTCGTCGCTGTCCAGGGCACGGACGGCTTTCTTATGGGCCTTGGGCGTCCTTATGCCCTCATACTTCATGTCGTCTAT
>MVRB01000040.1 GCA_002067635.1 Methanomassiliicoccales archaeon PtaU1.Bin030
CGATGCCCCCATCGTACCGGACATCGGCTTCTTGGCGTCCACCGATCCTGTGGCCATCGATCAGGCCAGCTATGACCTGGTGAACGCTCAGGTCGGTCTATCCGGTTCGATGCTGGAGAATAACGTCGAAGAGGGGAAGGACAAGTTTCGCGGCCTCAGGCCCTTCACAGAGCCGACCGTCCAGCTGAGCTACGGCGAGGAGATAGGCCTTGGAACCCGCAAGTACGAGCTGGTGACCATTTGAGAACACGGTAGATGGTCGGCGTTCGATCATGGACAAGCATAGGAAAGAGAAGTGAAAGTAAATCAGGGACCCTCCGCGGAGGGACGCGAAGCGGCAAGGCCCGCCCCACGAGCTGATCATACTTATAAGACGGATGCCCTCTCAGAGGGTTGGAAGCTCACATCGCACTTATTGTTCCAATCCCGTTTGCCGTTCCCGCTGAGCTGTCAGGAATAAAAGTGACCAGGCCAAATTCAAACCGGATATGGTATGGGGACGGAACGGAAGAGCAATGGATGCAGGCCGCCTTGCATCCGGCCCGTGCGTCGGCTGATTGATACGTTATTGGCCGACTTTGCTGGGAGCGGATACCGTCAGAGCCACACCGGTTCGGCATTTTCGAAGGGGGAAAGAAATGCGGGCGATGGAGGTGGGGAGAGCGGACTTGAGCTTTCGATCATTGATCTTGGATGCATGAGCACGGGCTAAGTCTATGCCGTTCTGCCAGATAGGAATGAGACGATAAACCTGATCCGCTCAGCGGTCGAGCCGAACAACACCTTCTTGGGCGCCGCAGAGGTCTACGGGCTGTACGCCAACAATGAACATTAGAGGTTGACCCGGCTTTGATGGCCAAGGTTAACAGAACTAAAAGCCGCTCAAAGATCGGAGAGGGCTAGGCCGATAGTGGGAAGAGAGGAGGACGGTGCCGACGGCTCACCGATCGAACAAGGACCAGAACTTTTCATTGCGTAACCTCTGGTCATCGAGCACGAGATCGCGGATCTCCACTGGCAGCTGGGCGCGCTGCCACCGGCACTCGCAGCGACCGGCCTCATCACGCCCACTCTCTGAAGTTGCCGAACGAACAGCTCTGATCGCGTAGGCCGCTGCGCCCAGCTCATGATCCGCCATATGAGCCACCGCCACGGCGTGACCAGCGGCTCGAGCTGCCTCCTTAGCGGCAGCTGAAGCCTCTCGGGCAGCAGCATGTGCGGCAAAGGAGGCCGAGCGGGCCTGAGACATTGTTATCTCGCCTCGAGACCAAGCGCGAGCATGCTCGACCGCTCGGCGCGGACGATCGTCACCAGGTCTCTCCCATTCGAAGAGGTGGAGCACATTCTGTGCGCAATCGGCCGCCCATCGTGCGAGAAGTCGATGCTCGGCGTCCTGCAGTATGCCTCCGCGTCGCACCGTAACAAGCCTGGGGTTACGTTTCTCGGCGATTCTCTCCCGTTCGTGCATTCGGCTTCGTTCTAAAAAATATGGATCGATTAGATGAACTTGGCGGGAGTGAGACCAGCTTCAGGACCCTTGCTCATGCAAAGGAAAGACATAAGGGTGAGAATAAGTGGGCTCAGCCGGA
Organism: Methanomassiliicoccales archaeon PtaU1.Bin030; assembly: GCA_002067635.1. GTDB lineage: Archaea > Thermoplasmatota > Thermoplasmata > Methanomassiliicoccales > Methanomassiliicoccaceae > UBA6. Next base: position 1,590 of record MVRB01000040.1, read on the forward strand.
TTCGAACCGGCGATCTCCTCCGTGTCAGGGAGACGTCATAGCCACTAGACCATGAGCCCTTGTGCTGCGGGATTGGTCCATATATCGTCCTGGTCTATATCCTTTTCGCTGTTGGCCAGAGGGAAAAGACAACGTGCTGATGATGCTGGATATGTTTATTATTTACATTGAGAATAAATTGGTATAACTCTCGAACGCTGTTCGATAGTTAAGGAAGTTCTGGAGGTGAGGCGGAGGCGTTCCCAAAATCGGCATCCACGGAGTTCCACCAGAACGGTCGCCGATGGGCACCATGTCAATCGAAGAGGTCCTCCCCATAGACCACGAAGAACATGCCCGTGGAGATAAGGATGGCCGCTACTGCCAGTGTCAGCATGTTCACCATAAAGGAGGTCATGGCGGAGGCGTCCAGCACGTACATGCCCCCGCGCGGTATGAGGCTGTAGATCGACCACGCCAAGGTCACGCAACCGACCTCGAACACGCCCATGCCCAGCACTTTCGCCATTGGCACATCCTGCATCATAGGCTGCACCTCCTCTCATCAGAGCTGAGGCTATCTGGAATCAACGCCTGCCCGGCCGTCCCCCCCTCAGGTTCCGAGGTCGAGCGGCGATTTATCATCGCTCTCATCGATTTCTCGTTTTCATTGGGAGGATGATATATTTATAGGATGTACCCCGGACCTATCCTGATTGGGAGAAAGCCGAGGATTATCAGCCCCCGGCGTCCGCCCTTGGAATTGCGGTGATCCTTAGAAGGTGAGGCCATGGTAGTCTCACACTGCCTCATGACCAGTACCCGACATCCTCGAAGATGAGCTCCACCTTCCCGCATGACGGACAAACATGGCGGCCTATCAGGATGTTGGAGGAGGTATCCTCTCCCACAGGCTCTGCCTTGGTTCGGTCAGGAAAATATTTCTGCGAGAAATCTGGGGAGCCGTAGAACACCATCACCGAACGGCACCGCCGGCACGTCTGCGGAGGGTGCCGCTGGTCCTTGAGGCCGAAGCTTTGACACTTCGGGCATATCGCCGGCCACATATAGTGATCACCCGCGCCCTGGAAGCCGAACCCTGTATAGAGGTCCTCGGACCGAAAGCCACAGGCCTTGCATTGCGCCCTCAGTTTGGTACCCATCGTCCCATCCACCTGGTCATCGGGATATGACAATATAAATCACTGCCACAGAGCGCTCAGGAGAATGATGAAAATGTATTAATCCCACCCCCGTATTGAGGTGGGAATCAGATGCCAGAGATTCTGCTCTTTACTAAACCTGGATGTCAGAAATGCGACTACATCAAGGAGAGAATCCCACCCGCCCTCAATGTCAGCTTGGTGGATACATCCACTCCTGAAGGTCTCGCAGAAGCAGCCTACTATGAGCTTCTTGGCAAGCACACTCCCATCCTGGTCGTCGACGACGAGGTGACCGAAGGGGCAATCGCGATAATGGCCCGCCTCAACCAGTTGTCCGAGAACGGAAAGAAGGCCTAGACCAACGGACCACCATGATCTGTCTGGGGATCGAGGGCACGGCCCACACCTGCGGGGTGGGGATCGTGGACGAGAACGCCAACATCCTGGCGAACGAGCTCGACATGTACCGTCCCGAGAGAGGGGGCATCCATCCCCGGGAGGCGGCAAACCACCATTCCGAGGTCGTGGTGACCCTAATGAACAAGGCCGTGGCAAGCGCGGGCATCCAGCTTCGGGACGTGGATGTGGTCTGCTTCTCCCAGGGGCCGGGATTGGGACCGTGCCTTCGTACCGTGGCCACTGCCGCGCGTGCCTTGGCCATATCCCTGGACCGCCCTATCCTCGGGGTTAACCACTGCATCGCCCACCTGGAGGTGGGCGTCGCCAAGACCGAGTGCACCGATCCCGTGCTCCTGTACGCATCAGGCGGCAACACCCAGGTGATATCGTTCACCAACGGCCGCTTCCGCATCTTCGGGGAGACCTTGGACATAGGGATCGGGAACATGTTCGACAAGCTGGGACGGGAGCTGGGCCTGGGCTACTATGCGGGACCTAAGATAGAGAAGCTGGCCCTGGAGGGCGACAAGCTGCTGGAGCTCCCTTACTCGGTGAAGGGGATGGACCTTGCCTTCTCAGGGATCATGACCGCGGCCATGGCCCACCGCGCCCGGGGCGAGAGGCTGGAGGACATATGCTTCTCCGTACAGGAGACATGCTTTGCCATGCTCTCCGAGGTCACGGAGAGGGCCATGGCTCACATCGAGAAGAGCGAAGTGCTCCTCGGCGGGGGCGTGGTGCAGAACAAGCGCCTAAGGGCAATGGTGGCCCAGATGGCACACGACCGGGGCGGGGAGATGTACGTGCCC
>MVRB01000041.1 GCA_002067635.1 Methanomassiliicoccales archaeon PtaU1.Bin030
TTCGGACGAGGTACTTGACCACAGCGCTGCCGTTCTGGTAGAACTCGCGGAAGCCGCCTCCGTGAACGTGAACCAGCGTGCTGACCCTGGAGACCTTCTTGCTCCATCCGACATATGGGACGTTGCGAAGGAAGCTGTAGTAGGAGGCGGTATGAACATGGACTATCTGGGGACGGCGTCGCCTGGAGGTCCTGAAGTATCTCAGGATATCCCTGAGGTCCCATAGCAGCAGGGTCCCGCGGGAGGGGAGGTTCCCCACCGGCCCCGTCCGGTAAACCCCTATCTCGTAACGACCGTCGGCCGAGAAGCCCTGGCGCACGTTCTCCACGAAGTTGGCCACGCCCCCGGTGGGAGGGGGGAGGGGTCCTATCATCTGGATGTAGATGCTATCGCCAGTGCTTACCTCGGGACCGCCAGCGCCTTGCTCCATTGCGGCCCAGGCATTGGTCGGATGGATATATCTTGATACCTTCGGCGGAAGGGTCTGGGTCGCGCTCATTGCCGACAGCGAAGGCCGTGCTCCCATGGCCGCCATCAGGTCTTCCAGTAGATCATCCAACATCCATTGTTATAGATTTTCCCGGCCGGCCCGATCCTATCCAGCCAGGTGAAGTCGTCCTCTGTGAACTTCTTCAATGTCGCCCAGGTCCTGGTGTAGGCATCGACGTCGAAGGTGGAGAAGACCAGGTAGTCGGAGTCCCCCCTATCGCTGGACTCATAGTATGAGGCGAAGTGGGCAGTGGTGGCGTTGATGTTCCACCGGAAGGCGAGGTGCTCCTTGTTGTACTCCGCCCCGTAGATCATGTCGGCGAACCTCCAGGGCACGGACTGGAGGATGTGCGTCCTCAGCAGCTCCGGCCTCTCGCTGATGAACCAGTTCGCGCCCACCACGTCCGACCTGCTTATGGAGCCGTTGGGGGTCTTCTGCGCCGGGTCGGAGTATACGGCGAAGACGGAAGCCACCAGCGAGATCGCTATGAGGACGGTCACCAGGAGCGTTATGGTCCGCTTCCCGTTCTTCCTGTAGAGGAACAGGAGGTAGCCTACCAGGGGGACGGCGAAAATCATTATGAAGTTGAGGTTGATGATGCGGTTTATGTTGTGGGCGTAGGTTAGCAGCGCTGTGGCCCCGAAGAAGATGGTGCCCGCGAGGAAGCAGGCCATGACCACGGTCATCAGGTGCGGCCTCGACCTCCTCCTTAGGATCATGACCCCCACCCCTATAGCCATTATTGCATAGATGACATCGTCCAGGACACAGGCCAGCATGGACTGGAGCACCCACAGGATGCCCAGCTGCGAGGCCGTACCCTGGGCCGCTCCGATGGTGGTCCTCCCCTCGACCACACCCAGCAGCATCTCGATGTTGGCCTCAACGTTCTTCGTCAGGACGGCGTTGCTGAAAACCCAGATGAACAGGGCCACGATGCTTAACAGAAGTAGAGGAGGGGTTACCGTGCGGACCCGCCTCTTGAGCACGGCCTCGGTGACCAGTATGGTGGCCAGGATGACCACGATACCTATGGCGACCAGGGGGTGGCCCAGGGTGAAGAACACGATCATCACCGCGGCCAGGGCCTTGTACCTGCTGCTCTCGCCGCACCTCCACAGGATGTAGAAGAAGAGGGGGAGCATCATGACCATCATGGTCTGGTGCATGATGGTGGGGATGTACCCGGCGAACAGTATGGGGAGGGAGGCGACCATCATGGAGGGGGCGAAGAGGGGATGGTCCGAGATAGCCCTCGCCCAGCACAGCATGCCCAACATGTATGCGGTGAGCATCAGGGCGGGGAAGAGCTGGGACATGAGGATGATGCTCTGGTCGACCAGCTCCCCTGTCGAGGCCATCATGATCGATCCCATGGGGTAGTAGTTAGTCCCTGGGAAGTGTCCTGACAGCACGATGTCCTTGGCGTAACCGACTATGGACATCGAGTCGAACCTGTCTATGTACAGGAAGCCCTTGGCCAGGTAGAACGAGACCAGGAGGAAGTTCGAGAATAGTATCTCAAAAAGCCCCAGCCCCCACATCGCCCTGCTCCTGCCGTAGTACCTGACGAGCAGCAGGATACCGACGGCGAGCCCGGTTATGATGGCGATCCAGAAGACGAGAGGCGTGCTCTCATAGACCGAGTACTCGTACCCTTCAAGGGGAGAATTGTATACGGCCATTATAGCGAGCGTCAGGAGGAGGAACGATAGCGTTGCGACAAGGACCAGGAGCCGATGGATCCCTGCGTCCTCGTTCTTTATTATCATGACCTCTCCTTTCTTGTTCCTATATTGTGCCCGACCTGAGCAGGGATTGATGGATATGGTCAAGCACATATATTATTTTTGGAATGAGCAAGAAAGGCCAGGAACTTCGAACATATCTTAACGTGGCTTAACTAAGCGGGTCGCCCACCATACACTTTGCGATGTGGGGCGTCAGAGGGTATGATCGCCGCTACGCTAAACCACGGTCCCCATTGCGTGATCGGCCGCCCCATGATTCCGACGATCTAGGGTGCCATGCCGCCTACATGGAACCTCATTTCGAGGATGGGATGATGTTCATAAGAGATATCGCTACGATGAGCAAATAATGGAAGAGAGGCTGTAATTGCTCGTGGTGCACAGGTCTCATCGTTTAGGGAGAGGAGGTGAAGGTTTATCAATATCCATAATTATGTTCGCTCATAAGGACCGTGCTGTCGGCCTATCAGATATGTTTCCTGGGGAGATGTTTTGACAAAATCTATCGGCAAGATCGCATCGGTCATAGGCGCCAGGCCCCAGTTCATAAAGTGCGCAGCTCTCTCCAAGGAGCTCCGGAAGGGGCACGAGGAGGTCATCATCCATACCGGCCAGCACTACGATTACGGCATGTCGGAGATCTTCTTCCAGGAGCTGTCCATACCGCAGCCCGACTACAACCTCAACGTGGGCTCGAACACCCAGGGAAGGCAGACGGGCGACATGCTGTCCTCCTTGGAGGATGTCCTTCTCAAGGAGCGGCCGGACCTGGTGCTTGTCTACGGCGACACCAACTCCACCCTGGCGGGGGTGCTGGCGGCCTCGAAGCTGAACATGAGGATCGCCCACGTGGAGGCGGGGCTGAGGAGCTTCGACAGGACCATGCCGGAGGAGATCAACAGGGTGGTGGCGGACCACCTTTCCAGCCTCCTGTTCGTCCCCACGACCAACGCCGCGAACAACCTGCACAAGGAGGGGATATTCGAGGGGGTCCACGTGGTGGGGGACGTAATGGTCGATGCCGTCCTGTCCAACCTGGCCATCGCCAGGGAGAGGTCGACCATCCTGGAGAGGCTCGGCCTCGCTGAGAAGGACTATCTGGTGGCCACCATCCACCGCCAGAGCAACACCGATGACCTCAGCGCACTGGCGAGCACGATCGGGGCGATGGGGCGATCGCAGAGGAAGATAGTGTTCCCCGTGCACCCCAGGACCAGGAACCGCCTAATTTCCGCGGGGATGTGGGATGATCTGCCCCCTAATATCTTGACCACCGAGCCGTTGAGCTACCTCGATATGCTGAGGCTCATGAGCTCCGCGGACAAAATCGTCACTGACTCCGGCGGGATCCAGAAGGAGGCCTACGTCATGAAGGTGCCATGCATCACCGTACGGAGCAACACGGAGTGGACCGAGACCATCGAGGACGGGTGGAACGTCCTGGTGGGCAGCGATCCGCAGCGGCTCCTGGACGCCATTGGCTCTTTCCGACCGACGCGGCCCCAGACCGATCCCTACGGAAGAGGGGACGCTGCCGCCAACATTGCGAAGGTCATCGACGGTGTCTCCGAGTTGCACGAAGGGGGGTCCCCGGAGCCCATGGTGGCCAACCATACGTGATGTGAAAGCAAGGGAACGGCCCTCTCCGCCCTTCAATTCCTTCGGTATGGACCTCACGACGCGCCTCCTGAGGGCACGCGCCTGGTCGATCAGGGGCCTGTGGACGGCTGTCCGTTCCTCCCCCGGGTGTACCTCATGTAGACCAATCC
>MVRB01000042.1 GCA_002067635.1 Methanomassiliicoccales archaeon PtaU1.Bin030
GTCTATGATGAACTTGGATTCCAGGTAGTTCTGGGGCATCTTCTTGCACTCGTTGGCGGGAACGGCCTTGCTCTCCTCCTTGGCGCCCTCCTTGTCCACTGGCACGGGCTCCTCTGCAGGGGCGGTGAGCGGATCCTTTTCCTTGCAGTTCTTGAGGGCGTTCCTCGCCTTGCCTACAAGCTCCAGGCATCGAACGAACTCCCGGCGGTCATAGGCCGCCTCGGCCTGGTAGATGAGCACATCGGCCTCGGAGGTGTCCTTCCCCATCCCGGTCAGGGAACCTGCAACCGCCCGTGTTGTGGTCACGGCGTTATAGGCGTCGTCCTGCTCCAGGTACTGGTCGACCTTCACATGCTTCTTGGTGCGCAGATATCGCAGCTCCAGAAAGGCCACCGCAGCTATGATGACCACGGCCACGATAAGTATCAATGTCTCCGAAGGAAGGTCCATTCCGACACCGAACCTGACCGGGCATCGTGGCCATAGGGTAAAAATATTTTCGATGCAATTAATATAAAACCAAAATGAGAGATAAAAAGTGGCTGACAGCGCCCCATGGTTCCCGCGGGCTCGCGCACCGCAGTACAGCATGGAACGTTGGCGGGCTTAACTACCGGGTTCGAATGGGACCGGGTGTATCCCCGCCGCTATGGCCGTCATACCAAAGCTCAGAATAAGGCGGTTGTATAAAAGGATTTCCTTGGCCGCTTCATAGGAGAACATATATGGCGGCGGCGACGGCGCCCCCGAAGGCCATGGACATGATGTTGTTCTGCAGCTTCCCTACCATCCCCCTCCGCTCCAGCGTGGCCCCTATAAGGCTGTCCATCATGCATCCGGCCACGCCGATAACCACTGGGATGACCAGCAGGGGATCGAAAAGCTGCTGGAAGGCGAAGAGCCAGCCTACATAGGACGCGGCGATGGAGGCCACGACGCTCCACGATGTGCCCAGGACGGACACTCCCCCGTCGGTCCCCGGCGGTACCCGCTTTCCGGTCGTTATGAGGTATGCCCGATCTGACAGGACACCTAGCTCGCTGGCCGTAGTGTCAGCGGCGGCCACCGCTATCGAGGATATGTAGGCTATGGATGCCAGGGTCGACTCCTGCTCTCCCAGGAGGAAGGATATGACGGCCACCGCCGCCGGCACCAGCCCGTTCGCGAGGACATTGCGGTACGTCCTCTCCCCCTTCTTCCCCTCCTGGAGGCCCTTGGTCTCCTTGATCTGGAACCGGAACTTGGTGACGAAGAACCCCATGAAGGTGAACACGATCAATGTGAGAAGCCAGCCTATGGAGCCCAGCCCTCCGATGACTATTCCCACCAGGAAGGAAGCTATGGAGCCGCTCAAGGTCAGAAGGCCGAACCAGTAGGAGAGGACCGACAGCACTGCGCATAATGCCAGCACTACGGCCAGGCTTTCCAGGCTCAGCATGAGAGTTCAACAGGGAGGTCGCATATTAATGTTGTCAGCAGGGAAAAGGGTGGACGGTGGGGGAGAATCCATACCTTGGGGGCACACGAGAACGAGGGAAGGACCTGCCACTTAGATGCTCGATCGCCATCCTACAAGCCTTCCCCCTTCTCCATGGGGGCGAGGTCCAGGACGCTTCCCCGCAGGAGCCTGCTGGCCTCTTCGCTGATACCCCTCACCTTGTCCATATCCCCGTCCCAATCGGAGAGGGTCTCGGAGAAACGTTCCTCGGCATGGGCGATGGCCTGCCTCATGATGTGAGGCACCCTCCCCTCGCGCTTGCCATGAAGCACCACCGCCAGGTAGATGTTCTCCCCTTTTTCCACCAGGACCTTCTTCTCCCCGAAGTCCATCCGGTTCAGTCCGGTGGAGGCCTCTTCCTTGAAGGAGTCCCTTACGAAGTCCTGGATGGCCACCAGCATGCTGCCCATGATCTGATCGTCCATTCCCGGCTTCAGCCTCCTGGTCTGATGGGCCATGAGGTTACCGTCACGGTATATCATGAACACCTCATCGACCACCATGGTGGTCCTCCGGTAGTACAGCAAGAGTAGCGCGACGGCGACCGCCGCTGCCGCTGCCATCGTCAGAATCCATGTGCTGTCCGGCCTCTCCACCACCCTAACGTTCAAGGTCGCGGACAGGGAACTATGCCCACCCGCGTCCTCTGCCTCGACATGATAGCTTAGAGTGCCGGTCCAGGGTAGGCCAGGGATGGTGGCCACGTAGCTGTCGGTCCCGGCGATCCTGCTCATCACCAGCGTCCCGTTGAACTCCCCGCACTCGTAGACAAGGAGGACACGTTCTACGTGTGAGACGTCGGTGACCTTCACTCGGACCACCGTATCCACTCCCGCATAGGCCTCGGTCAGCACCGTGGCGTCGTCCAGGTCGATGGAGGGCGGGCTGGTATCTACGATGATATTGAGGGTCGCGGAGTCCACCTCCCCCCATCGGTCCCGCACCTCCAGAGATGTCTGGTAGATGCCGTCCGTCGAGTACTGGTGCGACGCATCGCTGACGTTCGACCATGGGGTCCAGCCGCTGCCATCACCAAAGAACCATCGGTACTCCAGCCCGGAGACGTCTGTGACCGAGTCCAAGCTGCCGCTCCCGTCGAACGTCACCTGCCCTGTACCTGAGATCTGACTGACGAACTTGGCGGTGGGCGGGACGTTGTTTATGGCCACTGTCAGGAAGCGCTCGGTGAACGAGTTGGCATCATATATGCGCACGCACACCCGGTACTCTCCGGGTGCCGGGAACGAGCAGGTGGTCTGATTGATCGAGATGCCCGGGGTCTCCTTGAACCCAGACGAGGGGTCGTGGTCAAGGTCCCAGGCGTACCTGACGATCGGCAGGTAGGATGGCCAAGCCGATACCCGGAAGGTGATGGGCTCGTCCATAAGGAAGCTAACGCCTCCCGCCACGGTGAGCAGCTCCCCCGCTCCGGGATCGGTCCCCAGCACTGTGATGGTGCGGTTGAACGAGGAGGCCAGCCCCTCCCGGTCGGTGATGGTAAGCGTTACGATGAACTGTCCCGGACCGGGGTACGATAAGGTGACGTTCTGGGATGTGAGCACCCGTCCGTCCCCAAGGTCCCACGACCAGGAGGCGATGCCGTCGTAGGCGTAGGAGGCATCGGTGAAGAGGACGGGCTCACCTTCGGAGAAGGTGTACTTTGGCGAGCTGAACGAGGCCACCGGTGGCAGGTCCTGGACCACCACGGAGACGTTCGTCGTGCTGACATCGCCGTCCTCATCCCAGACCGTATGAGTGACCACATACGTGCCCTTGGTCAGGTAGCGGTGCTCCGCATCACGCGTCGTCACCGCCGGGCTGGAGTCTCCGAAGTCCCATAGGTAATTTGTTATTCTATCAGGGAATGATGAGGAGTCGTCGAAGAAGCCGATGAGACCTCCCTCATGGATGGTCGAGGAGGACAGGTGCGCGGCCGCTATGGGCCCGGAATCCTCGACAACGACGTGGAACTCCGCCCGCCCCCTCATTCCTGCCCTGTCAGTGACCTCCAGGTAGCCGTCGTAGGAGCCGTTGGCGCCGTAGGCATGATGCCCGCTGGCGGCCACGGAGGTGTTACCGTCACCGAAGTCCCAGAGGTACGCCAGAGAGGACCGGTCGGAGAAGGAATCCGTGCTGTTGCTGGCATCGAAGGCCATGAGGGTTCCCTCTGCGGGGGTGAGGTCAGAGATCCACACCTGGGGCGAGGGGGCAAGGTCCCTCTGGAACCACAAGCTCAGCGCACCGCTGGATGACGAGGAGGCCACAAGGTCGTCCCGCCGGTCCCCGTTCATGTCCCCTGCGAAGATCCCCGCCGCCCTCCCACCGGCGGAGAGGTTGATGTTGTTGGAGAACGAGTTCCCGGTGCTCAGGAGGAGACCTACCTGGGATATGGACGAGTATCCTACGGAGATGTCGTCGAGCCCGTCATCGTTGAGGTCGGCGGAGCTCAGATATGACACAGCTCCCATGAGGAACGCAGTGCTGGACGCCGGTGTGTCGCTGTAGAACCCCA
>MVRB01000043.1 GCA_002067635.1 Methanomassiliicoccales archaeon PtaU1.Bin030
ACCGCCTCCGTTCTGCCCCAGGACGGAGGAGAATCTCCAGATGTTACCTATTCCAACAGCGGAGCCTATGGCGGCGAGGATAAAGGTTAGACCGGACGACCACTTCTCTGCCAATGAACGCCCTCCTAGGGTAGCTGGTATAGTTGGGATCATTTGTTATTTAATAAATGGTGTGAACTGCTGAAAAGGCCGATGCCTACATATTGTCATAACCACTCATCGTTTCGGCGTTTTTCAGCTAGGTAGCGATGGATGCTAGCTTTTCTAATTGTCGATGGCACATGACCCTCCCGCATGCCATCATCAGGTCTTTGGACTGGAAAACTTCCAACGATGGCTGGTGTCGCACTCGTCGCTCTTCGACCACTTGGATAGATGAAAAAAGCCCGCTCTCAGCTCATTCGAAGAGGTCCTTGCCCTTATGAAAAAGCTCCAAGCTGACCAGCTCACCAACCAGCCTGCCCTCGTCATCCACCACGGGCAGCGAGTCCCATCGGTTCCTGATCATGATGTTAAGGGCATCGGTGATCCTGGTCTCCCTTTTCACAGAGCTGACCTTTCGCATAGCGCTGCCTATGTCGTCCTTAAGCGTATCGCGCATGAAACGAAGGAAGGACAGGGTGCTCGCACCCATCACTCCCACCTTGTACCCTATCATTTCGAGCACGGCCGTCGTGGTGACAGCACCGACGAGCTTCATGTCATCGTCCACAACATAGACGACATGGGAGGTCGGGTTCCGTAGCATCTCCTCTATGGCATCCCTTATCTTGGTCCCCTGTCTGATCACTACTGGCTCCTGAACGAGGATCTCGTAGACATCTCCGACCAGAGTTTCCTGAAAGCTCTTCTCGATCTCGACCATGTGATACTCAATGAGAGCCGCTTGTTAAAGACATCTTTTGCTGCTGACCGATGGCAGGGGCTTCCTATGAAGGGATTTGGCCATGCTGACCCCTACACGTGCTCGACCGCGAGAAGGATGACCGCCAGCAAGATGAGAAGGCATACTAGATTTGTATCACCGGCACTGTCGGAGGAGCGGCCCGATGCGCTCGGAGTCCGGCGTTCCCGCGCCCGGCCATCCCTTTCAAAGACCAGCAGGGCCGTGATCTCATGCTCATCTATCCTCTTTATGGCCTCCTCGATTGGCTCTTCCGGGGAGGTCGTGATGACCGATCCTGAGGTGATGTCCTTTAGATCGATGAATCGCCTGGCTAACGCCTTCGCGATATCACAGGAGGTCGAGATGCCCACCAGAGTTCCTTCACGCTAGACCACGGACAGGTGGTTCAGCTCAAGCACGATGATCATGAGCTCGGCGGTCCTCTCCGCAGTGGTGTCCCGGGGGCCCCTTGTTCCTCACTCCTCGCTGGGGAACAGGTCGGTGCTGAGGTACCTCTCCCCGAAGTCCGGGGCGAGGGTCACCACCTTCTTCCCCTTTCCGAGCTCCTTGGCCAACTGCAGCGCGGCGAATACCGCGGCACCGGAGGAGGTGCCGACGAAGACCCCCTCCTTCCTGGCCAGATTTCGGGCGGTGGCCTTGGCGTCCTCGTCCCACACCTGGACGATGCGGTCGATATGCTCGACATCGAGCACCGAGGGAACGAACCCGGCACCGATACCCTGGATAGTATGGGGGCCAGGCTGGCCACCGGACAGCACCGGGGACGCGGCCGGCTCCACGGCAACGAGAAGAGCCCTGCTGCCAGCCTCCCTGAGCCTCCTCCCCACTCCGGAGATCGTACCGCCGGTACCGACCCCGGCGACGAACGCGTCAAGGTCGGGCAGGTCCCGCAGTATCTCCGGTCCTGTCGTCTCGTAGTGGACGTTAGGATTCGCTGGATTGTCGAACTGCTGGGGCATGAAGCTGTGTGGCCTCTCGGCGGCGATACCCCTGGCGGCCTCTATCGCCGCCCTCATGCCACCTGCCTTGGGGGTCAGAACGAGCTCCGCCCCCATGGCCCTAAGCAGCTTCCTGCGCTCCAGGGACATGCTCTCCGGCATCGTCAGGACCAGCCCGTAACCCTTGACAGCGCATACCATGGCCAGGCCGATGCCGGTGTTCCCCGAGGTGGGCTCCACCAGCACGACATCCGTCCCCGGACGCAGCCTTCTGTCCCTCTCAGCCTGCTCGATCATGGCCAAAGCGGTCCGGTCCTTCACCGATCCCATGGGATTAAACGACTCCAGCTTGACGTACACCTCAGCGCAGTCCGCCGATGGGAGCCGGTTAAGTCGGACAAGGGGCGTTCTCCCAACGGTCTCCAGTATGTTATCGTACTTCATGATGTCACTCTCTCATGCCATATGTCAGCTCGTACGAGATAAGTTATCAGCGTATCTGGGGCGGCACTCTTTCGATCATCGTAGGGATCACACAATCCTTGGACGCAGCGCACGGCATGAACTATCTGTTCGGGAGCGTTTGAGGTGCAGCCGGACCGTGTACCGCTCCCTATACGCGCCCCATCAGATCATCTCGAGCCGTGTCTCCTGGCTTCTCCATCATGGCTCCCAATCTCCAATCCAGGTGAGCACGTCCGATACAAGCTTCGCTTAGTCTATAACAATTGTTAACTTATTTAATTCTGTACACCGGGATAACTCCTAGGCGATTTGATGGTGTGTTAGCGAACCATGCTTGTTGCAACGAACCTATATTATCGCTCTTTTGGACCATCCCGTTAGGGAGCATCCTGATATATAAGGGCCGAGATTTGTTACTAGCTTTGTTCAATAATCCTACAGGAACGAACGAAAGGTGTGCTGAAGATCCCGTTCTTGAGGAAGGTTCAATCTGTTTTTCCTATTGGCCCGCGAGGGGACGTAAGGGGGCGGGGAAGTTGCCAAAGCGTCCAACCGATCGCTTGGGCTGGCTAAATCACTTCATTTTAATTAAAAAGGAGGGCATAATGACATGAAGGACGTGATAGTGGTCGGAAGCGGGTTCGGGGGACTCGCGCAGGCAGCACTACTGGCCAAAGATGGCCACAAGGTAAGGGTTTTCGAGAAGAACGAGCAGCCAGGAGGCCGAGCGAGCGTTTACTCGGAGAAGGGATACACCTTCGACATGGGCCCGTCCTGGTACCTCATGCCGGACGTCTTCGAGCGTTACTTCCAGGAGTTCGGGAAAAGGCCATCTGAGCTGTTCGACCTTGTGCGCCTGGACCCATCGTACAGAATATTCTTCGGGGACCGGAAGCAGGTCGACATATCCTCGGAGCTGGAGGCCAACTATGCGCTGTTCGACACACTGGAGGAGGGCGGGGGCGACAAGCTGCGAACGTATCTGGACGAGTCAAGGGAAAAGTATGAAGTGGCGATAAAGGAGCTGCTGTACAGGGACTATAACAAGCTCACGGACTTCCTCGACCGAAGGCTTCTGGCCCAGGGACGGAAGCTGCACCTCTTCGAGAACCTGGACTCCTTCGTCAACAAGCATTTCAAGAGCGATGAGGCGAAGAAGATAGTGGAGTACTCAGTAGGTTTCCTCGGGGGGTCGCCCAAGAACACACCCTCTTTCTACCACATCATGTCTCACATCGACTTCAACCTCGGCGTGTGGTATCCACGCGGAGGGATGAGGGAGATCGCGGCCAAGATGGTCGGTCTTTGCAAGGATATGGGTGTGGAGTTCAGGTACAACGAGCCGGTGACGAAGATAGAGTTCGAAGGCCGGAAGGCGATAGGGGTGCTGACACCTCAGGGCTCATACTCCGCGGACATCGTGGTGATCAACGCCGACTACGCTCACTCCGAGCTAGAGCTGGTGGACCCCAAGCACCGCAGCTACGGTGAAAGATACTGGGAGAAGAGGGTCCTCGCCCCCTCTGCGATGGTAGCCTATCTCGGTATCAACAGGAAGGTGGAGAAGCTGGTCCACCATAACCTGTTCCTCGATGAGGACTGGGCCAACGGCTTCGATGCCATCTTCGATCGCAACAATCACAGATGGCCAGATGCCCCGTCCTACTACGTCAACGTGCCCTCGCGCACCGATCCCACCGCCGCGCCGGAGGGGTGCGACACCCTCTTCGTGCTGATCCCCCTGTCCACGGGGCTTGAGGACACACCAGAGCTTAGGGAGGCGTTCTACGACAAGATCATGGACGATCTGGAGCGCAAGTTAGGCACTGAAATTCGATCCAATATCGAGGTCAAGCGCATCTTCGCCCTCAGCGACTTCAAGGAGCGTTACAACGCCTACGAGGGTACCGCCCTTGGCCTCAGCCACACTCTCGGTCAGACCGCGC
>MVRB01000044.1 GCA_002067635.1 Methanomassiliicoccales archaeon PtaU1.Bin030
GGTGGCGCTGATGGCCACTCCGGACCTCAGCATCTGTGGCTTCACTGACAACTCCTTCCTCGCTGCGCACCTGGATAATTTCTTTCAGATGTCCTTGGAGCGGCCTATGGACACGACGAGGTAAGAGTTCCCCGTTCATGAGCGTAGCCTGCAGTTAGTTCTCCCCCTTTTTAATTCGCGGGGGCGTGCCTTGAGCGATGACACGATACCCTTGGGGCTGTAAAGGGAAACGCTGGTCAGTGGCCAGCAATAAGGCGCAGATGCCGTTCTCCATCGTGGCGGTGTTGCTGCTGGTCCTATCCTCAGCGAGCATCGCCTTGATCTACGGCTCGGACATGCAGAAGGAAAGGGCAAGGATCCCCCAGGAAACCCTGGAGGACATGATGAAGGCCATGGACGAGAGTTGCGAGGAAGTGGTCCGTCTGGCATATACCGCCGCGGCGGACACGGTCCTCGCTGTCCGCTCCCTGAACAGCACTGAGGTCCAGGAGAGGTTCGTCTCTGCCCTGGCCCAATCCCTGGAGACCGCGTTCTCCCCGGCTATTGAAGGCGTATCAGTGGTGGTGATACCTGATCTATCCCTTGTCTTCCTGGACGGAAGCATGGTCGACCCACTCCCGCAGCGGACCCACGCCCCTTCCTCGTCCGAGATGGTGAGCATACCGGCCTACGCGGCCCTGGTAGGGAACTACACCATAGAGGTGCACTGTCCTCAAGGCATGCTGACCAAGACCACGGAGCTTGAGCAGGACATCTACATACCGATGCCTCTTCTCGCCTACCGCCTAGGTCAGATGTCTGCGTCCATGGACTGCCGGGGGGAGCTGGAGAGCATCGTAAGGTACGAACTGGCTGCCCTGGCGCAGGACCGGGTGCTCAGCGGGTACGGTTCGTACGCAAAGACCGGACCCATGAGCACGGAGGCCATACTCACCGCTGAGGATGTGGTCCGGGCCGTGGAGATGGCAATCCTGCTCGAGGAGCTGAGGTATTTTCACGACCTTCCCACACCTAGGGGCTCTGCCTGGGGGTCCGTTGAAAACATGGTTCTTGGGCAGGAGGGCTACATCGATCCCGCAGACCTCTTCCTGCGCTCTTACGGCAATGACCCCATCGACCTCACAGCGCTTGTGGCCCAGTCCTTGTATGCACGTGCCGATGCCATAGTGCTCCGGTGGATGGAGTACCTCGGCTTCCTGGAGCTGGCCGATCTTGCTGAGGACATCTGCAAGGAGGTCGAGGGGGGAATATGGTCTGTTGTCGACCTCGTGACCGGGGGCGATAGAGACCAGGCCAGCATGTTAAGCTACATATCCCAGGCAATGACGGACGCGGGCTTCGCCGAGGCCAACTACCGGTGGCATAATTATGGCGGAGGTGACATCATCGTGACGATTCCCAGCTACCGCATCTGCCTTTACGATGATGCAGGACAGACGGTATGTCCCAACTTCGAGGGGTCCTATGCGGTCGACCTGCCCAGTGTCGACCTTTTCGCCTCTGAGGAGTGGGGGGATCTCTTTGACACCTATCGTTCCGAGACCCACATCATTGCTGAGGGGATGAGAGGATATGTAGAGGCCATTGCACAGGGCATCGCGTCTCACTGCACCCTCCCACTGATGCAGCTGGAGCTGGACCCTGAGGACGGCCTAAACTATGTCCAGGAAATAGACAGGCAGCTGCAGGACGCGTTCAGGAACGGCTCCTCATGGCTTGATCCAGCCATGCAGAGGATAGAGGAGGTGGGGAAGGTCCGTGATGGGCTGGCACAAGCGGTGATCGATTTCATAGATGAGCATTGGATCGAGCTCATGCAGGTCAACAGGTCGGTGTATGCTGCCGCCCAGGAGCTCAGCGTCACCCTCGCCTCCCAGCTGGAGGGCCGGCCAGGGTTCTCATCCGCATCCATCGCCGAGGCTCAGGAGACGATACTGCTTTTTCTTATGGGAGACGCCTGGGGGGCCCGGGAGGTCCTTAGGCAAGGGGTCCTAGACCGTGCCGACCCTATCTTCGACATGCTCAACAAGGGGCTGTCCCAGAGATATGCCGAGGTCGACCCCGATCTCGCTCCCCTCGCGAACGGTCTGACCTTCCTGCCCGGGCTCGGCACCCTAACGTCCCTCTCTGTCATGGAGACCGTTGAAGGAATGGCCGATGGACTGGCCGCGCAGGGAGGAGAGATACGCCTGCCCCTGGTCCCAGGCGGCCTTATGCTGACCCTTGCTGACGGGCAGCAGCGCACAGAGAGCATCGTAGTTGACCGTTCTACGCTCCGGTCCGCGAGCGTGGGGCAGTCCGGTTCTTTGGACGTGGACATTATCCTCCCCTGGGATTTCGAGCGCAACTCCACCTACCCCAACCGCCACGTCACCGAGGTGATGAACCTGACCTCCTCCCCATATCTGACCCAGTGGAGCATCGGGTACGAGGGGCAGCTGGAGATAGTGATCAGATCCGGCTCTGGGGATATTCCTTACACGAGCTGCTCGGCCACCTTATCACTGAGCTCCTGCTTCAACATAGTCGCCTTCAGCGGTTGGGGGCTGAAGGGCGTCTCCTACGAACCCACTGCCACTCTGATAGGGGATATCCAGGGATTCCTGCTTAAGGCCTGGGACTTCCTCGAGGCGGCAGTGATGGCTGTCGGGGGAACGATGGGTAACGCCTTCCAGCTCTTCAACTGGCTTGTCGAGGGTCTGCTGTCCTTCTCCACCCAAGGCTTGGAGGCGTTGAACGATCTGTTCACGGAGGTCATCGAAAGGATGACGGGCGCCATCGGCGGCTTCCTAGCGAACATGGTGGGGCTGGTGGCGGAGAGCTTCCTGGCATTATGGGGAGGGACGGTGATCGACCTGAGCGTTCTGGGCCTGGACCTGAGCATGCACATAGCACCCCAGGATTCGGTCCTGGCAGGGGTAAAGGACCTGATAAGGGTCGATATTGAGCAATCCCTCATGGGCATCACCCTAGCATCTTCGCTCAGGGTCCTCCGGCTTGCCAGCGGTGAACACGTCATAGCGGCGGCGGTATCCCTGGGCGAGGGGGATTGGAAGGTCGGAATAACCATCGACCCCTCGTGCAGGGTCTTCTCTCACGAGGTGGAGGTCCGCGGCTATCTAGGAGGCAGCGTACTCGAGGTGTACTTTCCAGAGGTGGAGCGGAGCGAAAAGATCTCCCTTTCCTTAAGTGACGTACCGGGCATGTCCCAGCTCCTGAAATGCATCCCCTCCCCCCTACCGGGTACCAAGTTCCATATCGATGCAAGCATAGAGCTGAGCTTCAACGTCCCCCACCGAAAGGGCGTAATGATAAACGAGGTCGAGCTGAACCCCCAGGGACAGGACCGCTCCCGAGAATGGGTGGAGCTCATCAACCCCACCGACGAGGAAGTGGACCTGAGCGGCTGGACCCTGATATCCTCGCGGGGGCAGGCTCACGTGGAAAGGCTGAGCGGGACCTTGGAGGCCCACGGCATGCGGGTCCACCAGTTCACCGGGCAGGCGCTCGACAATGGGGATGTCGAAGGTTTCCCGTTGCAGGAATCGCTAGCCCTGCTCGATAAGGATGGCAACAGAGTGGACTCCGCCCCATGGCTCCAGGACCTGAAGGACGATGGACGGACATGGCAGCGAACCTACGACGGCTCCTCGAGCTGGGAGATGAGGGAGGGCAGCAGGGGAGAGTCAAACGGCAAGGTACTCTCAGTGGATGCGGACCTTGCGGACGTGACCGCTCTTGTGGTCGACTGCTTCCAAAGGTCGGCGCAAAAGTACATTGGCTCGGGGATGGACGCAAACACCCTCAAGGAGCTGGTCGCCGATGCCCTTGACCGCCTCGAGGAAGGTCTGCTGGACTCTGTAGAGGCGGCTATCTCCTCCCTCCGTTTCTCATTGGAACTGGGACTTGATGATGTCACGGGGTCCCTGGGAGGGGGTCTCTTTGCAGCCCTCGTTTATGATGGGAAGGCCATACGAGATTGCCTGGAGTGGTTCGTGGACATGATAGGAGAGGTTTTGAAGGACCCTCTTAATCCAAAGGCAGCGGGATCGCGCGTTCCTGTACCCATCGCCACCTTGGCAGACCATGTGTTCGTCGAGGCAGGGGCATATCTTCAGGTCAGCTCTCCGGACCTGGTGGAGGACATCGTAGGGATGAAGATCACTGCCAAGGCGGTGATAAGGGTGAACGTCGGCACGGTCGTTCACCTGGACCAGAGCATGGGCTCGGCCGTGCACTTCGGACTGGTCGCCGGAGGCTTCCCAGGTGGGAGCATAAGGACGCCTCTCGGACTGGCGGTGGAGGACAGCTACGACGTGTGGCTGCTGAAGGGGGTGCTGAGGACGGAGTGATGCAAAGTTCAATATCGGGGTCGTCGATATTCCGGC
>MVRB01000045.1 GCA_002067635.1 Methanomassiliicoccales archaeon PtaU1.Bin030
CGCTCACCTCCCGGGCCCGGACCCTCTCCCAGGAAGCGTTCATGTCCGCGGAGACATCGACCACATTGACCTTTTCATCGGCGCGAAGCTCCTCCACGAACTTGTTCTTCAGAGGCGTTTCCGCCCCTTCGCTAACGATGATGATGGGATTGTGCTGGGTCTCCCCCTGGAGGGCGTATCCGAACAGGAGGGTGATGACCAGCGGAACGATAAGGATCATCCCGATGGTGCGCCTGTCCCTGGTCAGCTGCCTTATGACCCTGAGGCCGATGGCCACTGCCGGTCGCATCAGGTACCTCCCTCGAAGCGCAGGAAGAGGTCCTCCAGCGAGCTGACCCCCTCCTGTTCCATGAGGTCCCTGGGCCTCCCCAGGGCGAGGATCTTTCCGCGGATCATGAGCGCCACCCGGTCCACCCTAAGAGCCTCGTCGGTGATGTGGGTGGTGATCAGGATGGTCTTGCCTTGCCCCTTCAGCTCCTGGAAGTGGTCCCAGAACTGCTTGCGAAGCAGGGGATCGACCCCCACCGTAGGCTCGTCCAATATTATGAGATCGGGGTCCGGTAGAAGGGCGATACCAAGGGATACCCTCCGCCTCTGCCCTCCCGAAAGTGTCCTTGACGATACAGAGCGCTTTTCCTCAAGGTCAAGGAACTCGAAAAGGCGATCGGTGCGCTCACGGATCGTGCTATCGTCTAGGCCGTACAGCCGGCCATAGAAAAGCATGTTCTCCTCGGGGCTGAGGTCCTGGTAGATGGAGATCTCCTGAGGCATGAAGCCCGTCCGGCGCCGAACCTCCAGCTTCTGGCCGGGGACTTCGTGGTCCAGGACCCTGATGGACCCTCCCTCGAACCTGTAGATTCCCATGAGACAGTGGATGAGCGTTGTCTTTCCTGAACCGTTGGGGCCCAGCAACCCGAATATCTCTCCCCTATGCACGGATAGGCTGACACCATCCACCGCCTTGAGGTCTCCGAAGCTCTTGGTGAGGTCCTCAACCGATATGGCCATATCTGGACCTTTCCCCATCTCTCAGGGAATGGCATTAAACAGATAAATCCATTACAGGGCCGGAGCGACCCCATAAGGTGCCCGCAGGGCGACGAAAAACCATAATTCTTATATAGAAGCGATAAAATATCGCCCCCACGGAAAGGAGGATAATTTATGGCATATTCTCTAGGACAAAGCCAACCTATCATCGTGCTTCGAGAAGGCACTGAGCGCACCAAGAACAAGGAAGCGCAGGGCAACAACATCCAGGCTGCCCGCGCGATCGCTGACGCGGTACGCTCCACCTTGGGACCGAAGGGCATGGACAAGATGCTCGTGGACAGCCTGGGAGATGTTGTGATAACCAACGATGGCGTGACCATCTTGAAGGAGATCGAAGTTCAGCACCCTGCGGCCAAGATGGTCGTGGAGGTCGCCAAGACCCAGGACACCGAGTGCGGCGATGGGACCACCACATCCGTGGTCCTCGCCGGTGAGCTGTTGAAGCAGGCCGAAAAGCTCCTGGACCACAACGTTCACCCCACCATAATCGCCAACGGCTACAAGCTGGCGGCCCTCGAGGCTGTCAAGATCCTCGAGAAGATCGCCGTGGACAGCAAGACCGATGACATGCTGAAGCGCGTGGCCATGACCGCGATGACCGGCAAGTCCGTGGGCGACCAGAGGGAAATGCTCTCCGACATGGCCGTCAAGGCCATCAAGTCCATCGCCGAGAAGCGCGATGGAAAGACCATCGTGGATGTGGACAACATAAAGGTGGAGGCAAAGACCGGCGGGTCCATAGCGGACACCGAGCTCATAAACGGGCTTGTCATCGACAAGGAAAAGATCCACCCCCGCATGCCGAAGGTCGTGAAGAACGCCAAGATCGCTCTCATATCCTCCGCCATGGAGGTCAAGAAGACCGAGGTCGAGGCCAAGATCCAGATACGCGACCCGGCCTCCATGCAGCGCTTCCTCGATGAGGAGGAGAACCAGCTGAGGGAGATGGTCGAGAAGCTCAAGTCCCTGGGCGCCAACGCGGTGTTCGTCCAGAAGGGCACCGATGATCTGGTTCAGCACTACCTGGCCAAGGCTGGCATCTACGCCTGCCGGAGGGTCCGGGAATCTGACCTGGCAAAGCTGTCCAAGGCCACCGGAGGGAACGTCGTGGGCAGCATCGACTCCCTAACCAAGTCTGATCTGGGCGTTGCTGAGCAGGTCGAGGAGAAGAAGATCGGTGAGGAGGCCATGACCTTCGTGACCGGCTGCAAGAACCCCAAGGCCATCAGCATCATCGTCCGCGGTGGGACCGAGCATGTGGTCGATGAGGTCGAGCGCGCCCTGCACGATGCCCTGAGGGTGGTCGGTGTTGCAATGGAGGACGGCAAGGTCGTCGCCGGCGGCGGTGCTCCGGAGATCGAGCTCGCTCTGAGGCTGGCGGATTACGCCTCCTCCGTTGGTGGCCGCGAGCAGCTGGCCATCGAGGCCTTCGCCGAGGCCATGGAGATAATCCCCTGGGCCCTGGCCGAGAACGCGGGTCTGGACCCCATCGACCTGGTCATCAAGCTGAAGACCGCCCATGAGGGAGAGGAGAACGCGCCATACATGGGTATCGACCTGGAGTCCGGTGAGCCGGCCAACATGCTGGAGGCCAACGTCATCGAACCCCTCCGCGTCAAGACCCAGGCCATCGAGTCCGCGACCGAGGTCGCTGGCATGATCCTAAGGATCGATGATGTCATCGCCTCCAAGAAGATGCCTACCGGCCCCGGCGGCGCAGCGCCTACACCGCCCAAAGGCGGCATGCCGCCCGGAATGGGCATGTCCGGCATGATGTAAGGGCATGGACCTAGCCCCTCCTTCCAAAAAACCATTTCAATCTTATATTTTTAATATTTGATATTTATATTAGAACTTTTGTCAACTGGGGTCTTGTTGTCGTTACGTGAGTCCGATCTCGGTACCTACAAATACAAGGGTTCTAGATTCCAGAACAGGAGAACAAGGAAGTAGGAAGGGAAAACATGAGAAAGATCGGATCAGCGCTCGCATTATTGATCGTCGGATCGTTCCTGGTCAGCTTCATCGCTGTCCCGGCCAACGCCGTCACCACGCCCACCGCCTCATGGGAGGTAGGGGACAAGTGGGCTATGGGCAAGGAAATGGACATAGGTGCTAATTTCACTGAAATGAAGGGCGAGATTGAGGACATGATAGAAGGCTACCTCAACCTCACGGTGAACAAGCTCGATGTCGATGGCACGGCGTGCTTCTACGCTCTCCTCGAGGTGACGAGCGAGACCGCCACTACCTATGCTGTGACATCGAAGGTGGCCATGAAACTGGATACCAAGATAGATGTCAGTGTCTCGGGAATGTTGCCTGCAGCCGGTACCTACAGCTACGGCGATAATCCGTTCAGCCCGACCTCGACGGTAAACAAGCAGTCCAAGACCGTGACCGTGGACGTCTCTGAGAAGCTGGGCGTGGTCGTCACCTCCACCGCCATCGTTCAGAAGAGCACCCACGCTATCTCTAACATAACCGTTGACACCACCGGTGCCCTCACCCTCGAGGTTGATGCCACCAACATCCCCAATGTCAACAACTCCAACGGCCAGCAGGTAATATCGTATAAGAACTACGATCTGGGGGCAAAGGCCTGCATCGATATGATAGTGTACATGGACTTCCAGCCCGCCCTTGACCTGTTCCAGCTGCCAGTGGCGAAGGGGGAGCTGTGGTACACCAACTCCAGCACCATGACTATAAGCGGTCAGGTCACCGGATTCGTGGATGCTCACGGCCTCGAGGATGAATGGAAGGAGAGCATATTCACTGAGGAGTTCGTGAACGCCACGGGATCTTCTGACTTCCCCATAAACCTTGACAAGCTCAACTCTGAGGACCCCAAGATCACCAACGGCCACTTCGGACCCGTGACCAGTGAAATCCCCTCCATGAAGATGAAGTGCCTGAGCACTTCTGTGACCCATGAGGTGAACGGCGTGTCCAAGGAGTACTACGTAATCGAGGTGAACGACGCACAGAGGATCCTCTACTGCCCGACATTGGGATTCATGTGCGGCGGTGCGATCACAACAGATACGCAGGACATGCCTTTCGAGCTGCCTGAGGGCGCCGATATGGTGACTGGCATTCTCGGCGATGAGTTCTCCTTAGACCCTATGTCCACTGATACGGCGGCCAGTGAGATCTCCTCCATCGAGTCGTACACGAGTTCGGTGGAGAAGGAGGCCAAAGGCGAAAGCTCCATCGCGGACTTCTTCTTAAAAAGCCCATACCTTGGAACGCTGATGGTGATAGGGGCGGCTGCCTGCATCGGCATAATCCTTTACATCGGGACAAGGGGCAGGAAGGCTGCACCCTAAACACCTTACAAACCTTCCCCCATTTTTTTTATTTTAGCATTCTGGCAATGATGAGCATCTTCAATATGCCAGAGGATCATAGGCACATCGATTTCACCATGTAAGACATAAAATAAAATATATAGTAAAGTTATTAGCTTTACTAATTAACCTTCACTATTGTTCCTTTCTTCCCCTTGGAGATATCAAGGCCGTAATCAGATTGCTTTGCATAACAATCCGTGAGGACCAGTTGTGATCCAACCTTGATCTCCATGTTCTCAGGAAGGTCCACGTCCTCATCCCAAAGAGTCAGGCGGCAGTTGCCGGATTCATCCTGCAC
>MVRB01000046.1 GCA_002067635.1 Methanomassiliicoccales archaeon PtaU1.Bin030
AACGGTCCAGGACCTGGCGCAGGAGAAGGAACAGCAACAGGTGACCGCGCAAGATCGGGATAAGAAGATACAGGAGCTGTCCGTGATCACCGAGGAGCTGGAGGCGGCCAGGTCGGAGCTTGATCAGGTCAAGGAGCTTCAGCAACGAACCACAGAGGAGCTGGAGAAGAAGAACAGCGAGTTGGAGAGGGCTAGCGGGGAGCTGTCCTCCATCAAGGAAGAGCTGGCCCAGCTCACGGAACGGCAGTCTGCCACATCAGATGACCTCGAGAACAAGATAAGGGAGCTGACCGCCCTCAATAATGAGGCCGAGGGTTTGAAGGCCGAGGTATCCCAGCTTCAGGAGAAGAACCGGATATTCGTGAACGAGCTGGAGGAGAAGGGTGCGGAGATCGCCGCCACTTTGGCCACGCTCAATGAGGTCAAGGCGGAGCTGTCTCAGATATCGGAAGAGAGGTCCAGGACCGCTGAGGAACTGGAGCATCGGATCCAAGAGCTGGGGTCATTACAGAGCGAGTTCGAGACAACGCGCTCGGACCTCGAGCAGTTAAAAGAAAAACATCTAGCCACAACTGAGGAGCTGGATACCACCAAGAGCGAGCTAGCCCAGTTGAATGAGAATTATAGGGCAACGATTCAGGAGCTGGATACCACCAAGAGCGAGCTAGCCCAGCTCAAGGACCAGCACCTCAACACCAGCATGTCCCTGGAGCGGACCGCACAAGAGCTGTCGGCGGTCAAGGCCGACCTCGGAGCTAAGGAGCTTTCCCTAGTTGAGGCCCTGTCCACGATAGAGTCTCTCAAGGGTACCTTGACCTCCAAGGTCATGGAGCTGAACGATCGTACCGCCGAACTGGAGAGCCGCCAGCAGGCTGCCCTGAAGGCCAACGAGGAACTGTCTCGTCTCCATGAGGAGCTTAGCGCGAAGGCCGCAGACATAGAGGCAGAGAGAGTCG
Source organism: Methanomassiliicoccales archaeon PtaU1.Bin030 (assembly GCA_002067635.1). Classification (GTDB taxonomy): domain Archaea; phylum Thermoplasmatota; class Thermoplasmata; order Methanomassiliicoccales; family Methanomassiliicoccaceae; genus UBA6. The sequence goes on from MVRB01000046.1 coordinate 957, forward strand.
CGTCCTCTAAGGAGGTATCTCGCCTGAAAGCCATCATCGATGGCATGCGTACCGGGGTGGCGGTCATATCCTCAGATGGGAAGATTCTCAGAAGCAATCCTGCCCTGCGCAACTTGCTGGGAGCAATGGAACTGGAAGGTCATCCCGCGAACGAGGTGATTCCGGACCTGGACCTAGGCCGGGCGGACTTCCGTACCTCGGTCGCGGAGGGTGTGGAGTTCGACGTCAGAGCATCATCGGTCGTGGATCCAGAGGGAGGCAAGGGAACTGTGCTGACCTTCTCCCCCCGCCCGGTCGTTCCCAGGCCTCAGCCCGCAGCGGTCGAGGAGGTCCCTGAACCGCCCAGCACCTTGACCGCTCTGGACGATCCGCTCACTGCGATTCTGGGCAGCGTGTCCTTGGCCAAGGAGTATGTCATTCCCGAAGGGCGAATGTATGGGATGCTCAAGCAGATCGAGAACGCCACCAACATCGCCCGCAACAAGCTCATGGGTGTGAACGACGAGCCCACATCTTTGGTCAAAGGGAAGGGCAGGGTCCTCATCCTCGATGATGATGAGAGCGTGTTGGAGACCACGGGGGACCTCCTGCAATACCTGGGCTACAAGGTGGAGATCGCACGTGACGAGGAGGAGGCCATAATCCTTTGCAAGCAGGCCATGGACAACCACGAACCATTCGACATGGTGATCATGGACTACATCAACGTCCAGGGCACGCCAGGACAGCAGGTGGCCGATCGTCTTCGGGAGCAGATACCTCATGTCCGTATCATCGCCACCGGCCCCAAAGGAGGGTTGCCATCCGCTGAGGAGCTGGAATCTCAGGGATTCTCTGCAAGGCTCCTCAAGCCCTATCTTGCGGACCAGCTGTCACGGGTGATGGCCGAGGTGATGGCGAGGAAGTGACCTCCTAAGCGTCAGCAACACCCCGGGGCCGAGACGTCCTCCCCGCGCTCTGGGACTCTCCCTCCTTCCTTTTAGCTGCCGTTGAAAATAACAACTTTGCTAGCTTCCACCAACGCTCCACGAACATCATTGAGCCCTGAGGCGAAATGTTCTTGACCACGATCATTGCTGACGCCTCCTCATGAAGGCAGGTGTGGTCGCCGTCCAGGGAGCCTTCCCTGAGCATGTGCGGTCCTTGGAGAGGGCTCTCGCGAACAACGGTAGTAGGGGCAGCGTTATCACCGTCAGGCGACCAGAGGAGCTGGAGCAGGCATCCTGCCTCATAATTCCAGGCGGCGAAAGCACCGCCATATCCAAGCTATTGAGCCGCCATGGTCTGCATGACCATATAGTCCGCAGGGCAGCTGAGGGCATGCCAATTATGGGGACATGCGCTGGGTGCGTCCTTCTGGCCAAGGAGGGCGACGATGAGGTCCGCAAGACCGGGACGGAGTTGTTGGGCCTTATGGACATGGCCGTTGATCGCAATGCCTTCGGGCGGCAGAGGGAGAGCTTCGAGGCCCCCCTGGAGGTGAAGGGGTTTGGCGCACCCTTTCCGGGGGTGTTCATCCGCGCACCGGTGATAAGCAGGGTTTGGGGCAGGTGCGAGGTTATGGCGACCCATGCCGGCAAGATCGTGATGGTGCGGCAGGACAACCTTCTCGGGCTGAGCTTCCACCCGGAGCTGTCCGAGGACACCAGGATCCACGAGATGCTTATCGGCCTTCTATGATGAAATCACGAGTGGATGGCCTCTATGATCCCCTGGAGGCGGCTCATGGAGTGCCCCTCCTCCACCACCGTTCCTGTCACCACGATGCTGGCTCCCGCACCCTTGACCCGGGCAGCGGTCTCCGCATCCCTTATACCGCCGCCCACCAGGAGGGGGACGTCAATGGCTGAACGCACCGCGCGGATCATCTCCTCGGGGACCGGTTCCGGGGCTCCGCTGCCTGCCTCCAGATAGACATACTTCATACCCAGGTACTGGGCCGCCAAGGCATAGGCCACGGCCGTTTTGGGGCTATCACGCGGTATCACGTCGGCCTGCCCTACCTCTCCCACCTTCATCCCTGGGGCCACGATGATGTACCCCATCGACAGAGGCTCTAGCTTCAGCATCTTGACGATGGGCGCCCCCCGCACCTGCTCCCCCATGACCATGTTCAGGTTACGGGAGTTGAGCATGCTCATGAAGTAGATGGCATCGGCATGCGGCGATATAGCGTGGGCGCCCGAGGGGAAGTATATGACCGGAACATCGACGTTGGCCTTTATTGCCAGCACGGTCTCGTCGAGGTTCTGCTGGGTGACATCGGTCGATCCTCCGACCATAATGGCGTCGGTGCCCAGGCGGCACGCCTCTTTGACTATGCTCCCGGCCTGGGATGGCTCCTGCTTGGCAGGATCGATCAAGGTCATGTGCAGAGTGCCCTTTCTGAGCTTGTTCCTAAGCAACTCATCAACGGTCATAATAACAAACCTCCTAGCAAGAACGCCAACAGTGCCACCAACATTCCGTACTTGGCCCAACGCTGCCCCTGCCTGGGATTTCGGAAATGAACTATGGAGCAGTATATAAAAATTGCATCCGCGAACAGCACCGCGACCAGATACGCTAGGCCGAAACGGCCAGTGATGAAAGGTTCGAAGGACAGCAGCACCGCCACCAGGAACGCCACGCTGGCCACGGCTCCCGCCCTCCTCGCACCTACGGTCTGGGGCAGGGTCTTGCGGTCGAAGTCCGAGTCCATGTCCTGGACGTCCTTTACGATCTCCCTTCCTAGGGTTGCCAGGAATGCCATGAAGGCGAAGGCCACAGTGGCCTCCATCCTCCCCATCACAGCCCCTCCTAGGAGGAACAAAGCGCCGGTGAGCCAGGCTATGGAGAGGTTGCCGGCAAGACCCATCTTCTTGGTCCTCAGTTCGTATGCCAGCATGATGGCCACTGCCGACACCACTATCATGAAGGAGGCCACGTCCCAAAGCAGCACGGAAAGGGCCAGGGAGAGTATGAATGCGGCGATGGAGATGTTCCGCGCGGTCTCAGGCCTCATCCTTCCCGAGGGCAGAGGACGCTCCGGATGTGCGAGCTTGTCCACCTCCCGGTCCAGATAGTCATTTAGCGAGTTACCGCCGATGATGAACAGGAACACCACGCCGGAGGAGATGAGGACGGCCATGGGGTCGTCCAGTATGTTCATCCCTGCCGCCACCAACATGGCCAGGAGGAGGCCCACCACTCCCATGACGCAATTGCCAACTCGGAACAGCTGGATGAACCGATTCACGGGGGGTCCGATTAATAAGGTCAGTATAATAACCCTTCGTCAGGGGCCAGGCCGCCTGAACGCTGCCCCGAACTGCTTCTCCTCCAGCTCTATCATGGCCTTGGCGCTCGAGGATATGCGGCGCACCGAGTGTCGGCACTGGGGGCCGCAGGGGACAGAGAAGGCCCTATCGTTCCGCACAGGCCAGTACTTAATCCTATGCCCATTGTAAAGGAAGCGGATCTCTAGGAACATGTTCTCGTAGGCGTCGCAGATGTCACCCGGAGCGTCCGCGGCCTCCGCCCGGTATATCTGTACCATGGTCTCGCCCTCCTCCATGAGGCGGCGGCACAGGCCACGCACGTACCAGGTGTTGAACTCCATTCTTGCCAGGGTCTTGGCCGCCCTCTCCGGCTCGGTCTTCCTTATGCCCCCCAGGGGAGAAGGCTCGTACTCGGCCCACATCTCCTTGGAGCTCAAGGCCTGAGCCAGGGTCACATCGTTCCCGTTGGTCAGCGCCTCCTCCATCAGGGCCCGGAAGCGCTCCTT
>MVRB01000047.1 GCA_002067635.1 Methanomassiliicoccales archaeon PtaU1.Bin030
ACCTTCCTGCGCCGGGCCAGCCTCTCCCAGGCGATGCCGATGACGAAGGTGCGCACGAAGGCTATGGCCAGGAGGGCGACGAGCAGACCCTGCTCGGATAGGAAGACTCCGCGGTTGGCCCCGGCCACGGAGATGACCAGCACCGCGAAGGCGGTGTTGATGACCATGCTCCTCTTGTAGGGATCGATGTTCGCGCGCCTGAGGGGGCGGGAGACGGCCACGGGGACGGCGATAAGCATGCCCACGTACCACAGCAGCGTCACCACGCTCACCGCGTGCCCGATGAAAGCCAGCGTGAGCAGCGGGGTGAGCCCCAGGGCTATGAGATAAAGGGCGGCAGAGGACACCAGGGTCCCCTCGAGGTCCCCTCCCAGCACCAGGGTGAAGGGTATGACGGATACGGCCGAGGGCACGGCCGCCACCAGGACCCACCCGTTCCGGACATCGCCCTCGAAGAGGAACGCCATAGCCACCGTCGTGCCCGTGGACAGCAGGAAGGAGAGGGCGAAGGCAGCCCGCACCGAGAGGATGTGGTCCCTGAGGTGCAGGCCCTTGAAGGTCATGCTGCACAGGGAGAAGGACATCATGACCATGAGGGCCCCCATGGCCACGTCCTTGTTCATCTTGGGATAGGCCTCGGGAAAGCCTCCGAAGGCTAAGGCCACTAGCAACGCGGTCACCATCATGTACGCGTTGTTGCCCAGAAAGTCCCTCGGTCGCACACAGGGGGGATGGTGGGCGTGAACTTGTATGTTACTGAGGCCGTAAGGGGTATGGACATGGAGAACGCTCGCGGCGAGACCTCGTTGGGCCTGGCCTCAGCGGCGGAAAAGGAAGATGAGAGAGCGCCGAGGGGGAGATTCGAACTCCCGGGGTGCAGGGCACCACCAGCTCTCAAGGCTGGCGCCGTGATCCGGACTTAGCTACCTCGGCCTGTGGTGGCCACATTCCTTGGGGATATTAACCATTTCGGTCACGCCACGCGTTCCAGCTTCCCCTCGGTCATGGCCTCGAGGTCCAGCTCGAAGGCGGCTATGGGGTATCCCAGCTCGAAGTCCACTATGACCTGGGGGTGCATCTCCCCGAAGCTTCCGATGCACCTGCCGTTGACCATGACGTCAGCGCCCCGACCCTCCAGATAGGTCCCGGCGGAGGAGGGCTGGATGACATACTTCACCGAGAGGTCTCTCATGATGCTCTCCACCAGCGACTTCACCTCAGTGAAGGAGGCGCGGGCGGAGATGCTGACACCCGCCAGGTTCCGGCGGCGCTTTATCCCCCTCATCACGTCCCCGGCCTCAAAGAGGCGCTGGGGAAGGTCCCGGTGCTTGTTGCGGCGGAGCACCATCATGAGGCTGGGCAGCAGCGACACGCGCAGGCAGGTGTGGTCCTCGCTGATGGGGTTAAGAACCTCCACTACCTCGCCCTGAGGCAGGCGCATCTTTTCGAACTGGTCCCTCACTGACGAGAGCGTCAGCGTGGTCGCCTCCATGTAGCCGTACCCCACCATGAGCTGGCGGGCCACGTCCGCGGCCTTGTTCACCAGCAGCTCGGAGCCGAAGGTCTGCTGGGTGGGGAGGCTCCTGCCGAAGTTCTCGTACCCATGGCCCTTGGCCACGTCCTCCATCAGGTCCACGGGGTGGATGAGGTCCAGCCTCCATGCCGGGGCCAGCACGCGGACCTGCTCCCCGGCGGGAGCTGCCTCGAACCCCATCTTCGCCAGGGCCTTGGCCATGCCCCCGGCATCCAGGTCCAACCCCAGAAGGGCGTTCGTGGCCGCAACGTCCAGCATCCACTCCCTGGGCTCCAGGTCAGGGGTCATGCCCTGCTGCGTTCCCTGGAGCTTGACCCTCTTGATCCTCCCTCCCCTCTCGGCCATGGAGGTGGCGACGATGTTGAGGGCGCCGGAGATGGCGCTGAGGTCGGTTCCGGTGACGTCCAGGAACACGTTCTTGGTATCCTCGGTAACCGTGGTGAGGACCCCGTTGATTATGGGCGGGAACGAGAGCACCTCACCCCTGCTGTCGACCAGCAGCGGGTACCTGTCTTTACCGTCCAGGATGTACGCGTAGTCCACCCCCTTCTCGTGGCGCTGGAGTATCTCCCTGAGGTCCATGCTCTCCGTCTTCCCCAGGGGGACGAAGGAGACCGATCCGGGCTCGACGGCCTTGTAGGTGAAGGGCGGGGTGACCTTATCCATATCGTGGATGCCGATGGACACCTTGGAACGCTTCCTCCCCATGGTCAGGTGCAGCTTCTCCTGCATCTCCATGAGGGAGCGGATGAAGGCGTCGGTGATGGTGATGTCCTCGATGACCCCCGCCACCATGAACGGGCGGACCTCCTTGATGCTCTCGTCCAGGTAGAGGACCACGTCCGAGTCCTCCACCTGATACCGGGTGAGGCCGCTCTCGTGGCCCAGGAAGGTGCGGAGAGCGCGGGCGGCGCCCTCCACGCTGTATAGGTCGGGCCGGTCGGGAAAGAACTCGATGGACATCTCCCTGGTCCCCTCATCATAGGAGTGCACGTCCGCCCCCAGCTGGGGGACCCTGTCCATGAGAGTCTCCAAGCTAACCTCCCTCCCTATCAGGGAGATAAGGTCATCGTAGGAAAAGGTCACTACTGGCATCGCGAAGCGATAGGGGAGAGACTATTTTTAGTTTATCAGAGGGGCGCATCCAGCGGTACGATCGCGATCCTCCCTCCGCACCGCGGGCACAGGTCGCCGTCCAGGTCCACCGCTATGTCGGCGAAGGTGGGGCAGAAGCGGCTAACCTCCCCGTTCTTGAAGCACACCTTGTCAGCGACCTGCAGGCTCCTGCGCCGCACCACCACGAGGCCGCATGAAGGGCATAGAGTATCCTGGTGGCTCTCCCCCACGGTCCCCCCGAAGTAAACGTGCTTCAGGCCCGCTTCGATACCAATGCCGTACGCCTCCTCCATCCTCTCCATGGTCTGCTGGGGGATGTGAGCCGAGCGGTAGAACGGCCGGAAGCGGTAAAGGAAGAGGGGAGTTTCCTCCCCCATCCTCTCCACGATCCAGCAGGCCAGCCTCTCCACCTCAGGGGGCGAGTCGTTGAGGCCGGGGATGAGGAGGCATGTGAGCTCCACGTGGGTCCCCTGCCGTCGCGCCTCCTCGCACGCATCCAGGACCTCCTGGAGGCTGCCCCCGCACTGCATGCGGTAGAAGTCCTCGGTGAACCCCTTGAGGTCGATGTTGGCCACCTGGACGCTTCTGAAAAGCTCCTCCGAGGCTGGCGACA
>MVRB01000048.1 GCA_002067635.1 Methanomassiliicoccales archaeon PtaU1.Bin030
GAGTTCCTGTGGTTCTTCGGCGCGGGAGCGGTGCACAAGGGTTTGGACCTGGTCCTGGAGGCCTTCCGCAAGATGCCCGGGTCGACCCTGAATGTCGTAGGGAGCGTTGATTGGGAAAAGGACTTCATGGAGGCCTATGGTGGTGATCTCCGTGGCCGTGCCAATGTCCGGTACCATGGTAGCCTGGACCCGTCGGGGGAAAGGTACCGCAGGGTTGTGGAGCACTGCCTTGCCTTCATTGCCCCGTCGTGCAGCGAGGGCATCTCCCCTGCGACAACCACGGTGATGCAGACCGGGCTCTACCCAATAATCAGCAGGGAGACCGGTGTCACCTTGCCAGAGGGTCACGGAACGTACCTCGAGAGCTGCACCATCGATGAGATCGTACAGGCCTGCCAGGACGTGGTATCCCGAAGCGAGGATAGCCTGCGGAAGGACATAGAGGCATGCCAGACCTTCGCCCTTCACCGATACTCCCGCGATGCGTTCACCTCCGACATGCGCTCATATCTGGCAGCTGCCATTCAACGACCCAATGATTTATAGAAGAACTTCCTTCTGGGGATGAGCTCAGGGTTATCAGATGACTGGTGAGAAGGTCCGATACATCCGCCCCAAGGCATCCAGATTGGAGCTGGGCCTGAAGGAGGTGGTAGGCTACGCGGAGCTGCTGTATTTCCTTACCTGGAAGCAGATCAAGACCAAGTACAAGCAGACGGCCATAGGCGTAGGATGGGCCGTCCTTCAGCCGCTTATAACGACCATAATATTTGCCCTGCTCTTCTACAATGTGGCCGGTCTGAGCACTGGGGGAATCGAACCGTACTCCTTCCTGTTCGCCGGCCTTATGCTGTGGACGTTCTTCTCCACCACACTGAACGGAGCGTCCATGAGCCTGATCAGTAACTCCTCCATGATAACCAAGATCTATTTTCCGCGTCTGCTGCTGCCCCTGAGCCTGGTCATCGCCGGGCTCCTGGACTATGGCATCGCGTGGGTGCTCTTCGTCATCATCCTGATCATCTTCGGGACGCCGGTGTCAATCTGGATATTCCTTGTCTTCATACCGTTGGTTCTGACCTTTCTGCTGTCATCCGGCCTGTCGTTCTTCCTGTCGGCCATGTCCGCCAAGTACCGCGACGTGCAGTACATCGTACCGTTCTTCATCCAGATCCTGCTCTTCGCCTCGGCGGTGCTCTATCCCGCCTCCTGGATCCAGAACGAGAGCCTGAAGTGGATCATGTACGTGAACCCGCTCTTCGGCATCATGACATCGCAGCGGGCGTTCATCTTCGGCACGGAACTGGACATGGGAATGCTCCTGTCATCGACGCTCCTGACCATTGGAGTGTTCTTCTTCGGACTGCTGTACTTCAAGGCGTACGAGAGGCGCCTGGCGGACGTGATCTGATGGAGCCGGCCATTGAGATCAGGAACCTCTCCAAGGAGTACGTCATCGCCTCCAGTAAGGGGTACTACCAGGCCGGTGGGCGGCTGGGGGAGAAGCTTGCCTCCGTGGTCCGCCACCCGCTGAGGACCGTCCAGCACGTGCGGCAGCCCAAGGAGACGTTCTGGGCCCTTAGGGATATCAATTACACCATGCAGAAGGGGGAGAGCGTGGGAATCATCGGCCGTAACGGAGCAGGCAAGAGCACCCTCCTGAAGATACTATCCCAGATCACCTGCCCGACCGAGGGCGAGGTCGTGCTGCGAGGCACGGTGGGAAGCCTCCTGGAGGTGGGCACCGGATTCCACCCCGACCTAACAGGAAGGGAGAACATATTCCTCAACGGAGCGATCCTCGGTATGCACAAAAAGCAGATCGAGGCCCGCTTCGACGAGATCGTGAAGTTCGCGGAGGTGGAGAAGTTCCTGGACACTCCCATCAAGCGCTTCTCCTCGGGAATGTACCTGCGCTTGGCCTTCGCCGTCGCCGCCCACCTGGAGCCGGACATCCTCATCGCCGATGAGGTGCTCGCGATCGGGGACCAGCAGTTCCAAGCAAAGTGCCTGGGGAAGATGCGGGAGGTGTCCCAGGAGGGCCGCACCGTTATCTTCGTCTCCCACAACATGCACGCCGTGAAGACCCTTTGCCAGAACGCCATCCTGCTGCAGGGGGGCAGGATGCTGAAGAGCGGTCCCTCGGAAGAGGTCATAAGCGAGTACGCAAGCTCCCTGGAAGGGCACAACGGTAACTTCCCCGTCACCACCAAGGACATAACCATCTGGGACATGGACGTGCGCCAGGGAGGCGTGGGGACGATGCTCATCGACGGGGGGCGTCCCTTCGACATCCATGTACGCTTCCAGCTCCACGAGCGAATGCAGCACCTGCGCATGGGGATCTTCGTGAACAACTCCCTGGGAGATGAGCTCATCCGAACCCTCTTCTCCGACTGGGACACCTCCCTAGAGGATCTGGGGCCGGGCACCTACCTTGCGAGCCTGACGTTCCCTGGCAAGCTACTGGTACCTGGCAACTACACTCTGGTCCTGGGCGCGCACCGCCAGGGAGGGTTCGACATGCTCGTCGGGCACCGCGTAGAGGCCGGGATCAACGTGTCCGCACCCAACGACTTCAACTCCGGGGGCGGAGCGGACCCCTTACAGGCCCAGGTCATCCTCGACAGGCGCTGGGACGTGCGCAGGGAGTGAGCCTCAGTGTGCGCCGGGCGGATGCTGGACTGAGAACGATTATATGGCTCCAGCATATTGACCGTGGGGGAAAATATTGTCCAAGTCCGCGCTCATCACCGGCATAACCGGCCAGGACGGCTCCTACCTTGCGGAGTACCTGCTCTCGAAGGGCTACGAGGTCCACGGCATCATCAGGCGGGCGAGCACCTTCAACACTGCCCGCATAGACCGCATCTACACTGACCCGCATGAGGAAAATGTGAGGCTCCATCTTCACTACGGCGACCTATCGGAGGCGGAGACCATCAATAACATCATCTTCAACATCCGCCCGGACGAGGTGTATAATCTGGCGGCACAGAGCCATGTGCGCGTCTCCTTCGACGTACCCGAGTACACGACCAACGTCGTCGCTACCGGTGTGACCAGGATGCTGGAGTCCATCCGCCGCGCCGGTAACGAGGTCCGGTTCTACCAGGCATCGTCCTCGGAGATGTTCGGTTCTACAGCTCCCCCGCAGTCGGAGGCCTCGCCGTTCGCCCCCCGCTCGCCGTACGCATGCTCCAAGCTGTACGCTTACTGGCTCACGCGCAACTACCGCGAGGGTTACGGCCTGTACGCATGCAACGGCATACTTTTCAACCACGAATCGCCCAGGAGGGGAGAGACCTTCGTTACCAGGAAGATCACCCGGGCCATCGCCGCTATCGTGGGGGGGAGGCAGGACTCGCTGTACCTCGGGAACCTCAAGGCTAGGAGGGACTGGGGCTACGCCCCTGAGTACGTCACCGCCATGCACCGCATGCTGCAGCAGAAGAAGGCCGATGACTTCGTTATCGGCACGGGGGAGACGCACTCCGTGGAGGAGTTCGTAGAGGAAGCCTTCGAGTATGCTGGCCTGGACCGCGATAGGTACGTGAGGATAGACCCTAAGTATTTCCGCCCTACGGAGGTCGAGTCGCTGGTCGCCGACGCCTCCAAGGCCCGTAAGGTCCTGAGGTTCTCGCCAAAGGTCCGGTTCAAGGAGCTG
>MVRB01000049.1 GCA_002067635.1 Methanomassiliicoccales archaeon PtaU1.Bin030
ACATTGGGCACAGACAGCTCATCGATGGGTGCCTGCTTGTTCCTCTCAGGCCAATTCATCATGTCCTAACTTAATGGTCTCTCAACGTTTTATAGATTGTTTTTATGAAGAATGGTGAGATCCGCACCTTTAGCTCCGGCTATATACTGCTCAGACTGCGCAGCCTAGTGAGCAGGTCGAATCCCAATTCGCGTTCGCGGTCCCGAACGCCCTGCTCTTCTGCGCAAGGGCCGGACGGCTGCGGCCATACAAGAGGATGGCCGTGGACAAGAAGATGCAGGCCATGGCCGCCAGCCTCGAGGTGAAGTTAACCAACCTCACGCTGCGCCACACCTACGGCCGCATGTTGTGGCTCGCCGGCGTAACCAGTGATACAATCATGGGCATACTGGGCCACTCGGATTTCATTATGACGCTCCTGCACCGGACGAGCCTGAGGAGTGGAGGGGTGAGACGCCAACGGTGCCGTCAGAACTTAGCGGGGACGGGCAGGAGGGTGGAGGCGAGGGTGAGACACCGCCCGAAGAGGAGGAGCCCCCCAGCGTCAATCCTGTGACCCTGTCAGAGGAGCCGAGCTCCGCCGGAAGGACGCTGGTAAGTGGAACGAACATCCTGATGAGCATCTTGCAGTGGTTCTTCTCCCTGTTCAAGAGAAAGAAGTGAGGAGGTAACTAATGTATAGCAGCCCGGGGACCTAGTGGACTACTTTCAGATCCCGACGAGTTAGGAGGCTGTCCCATCGTTCTTTTTCAGATCATAGACCTTCAGGGCCTCGTCCCCGTAGTGGTTGATGACCTTCACCGCGATCCTGCCGCTATGAGGCATGGGGAACCGCCTGCTCTTGGTGCTGTAGAGGCTCTCCCACGCCGCCTCGTCCACCTCGGCCCTCAGTGTCCTCTTTAGCGACTCGTACGGCCTGTCCGCCCCGGTGAAGTAGGCGTGGCGGACGAAGAACGCCTCTCCGTTATAGTCGGTGTCGATGAACCAGCAGGCGATGTCGTCTGTGGTCGAGGAGCGTATCGCACCGGTCGTCGGATCGTAGATGTCCAGGCCCTTTAGCTCCACTTCCACGGTCCCGTCGGCATGCTTCTTGACCTCAAGGTCCGGCTCCCCGAACACCATGAACAGGTTCCCGGCCCCGGTCTTCTTGAGCAGTTCATCGCCCATGGTGAGATCGGGGTTCATCTTCACCGGTATTACGGTGATCTTGCCATAGTTCTTGACGTCCTCGGAGACGTGGGGGTCGAACGCGAAGCCGCAGACCAGGAGGACGTCGAAGCCTATGCCAGCGACCGCCTCGATGACCGCCTCCCTGACGAGCTCGGGCCCGACAGTTCCGAACTGAGGACCGATGGTCACCGCAGCCCGACGAGCCTTGCCCTCTGAGTCGGTGTAGAGCCCCTCGGCCTGGATCCACTTGCCCGCGTAGACGTCGAGGGCATCGAACTTGATCTTCTCGTTCTTCTTGGTGTTCTGGACCCCAGCCTTGCGAAGGTTCTCTAGGATCGAGGAGATGAAGTGCTGCTCCTTGTTCGCCTCCTCCTCCGAGACCACATCGTCGTTGTCCTCATCGGCCGGCAGGACGCGATGAGGGGAGAGGCTCTCCACGGTGAACGGTCCGGTGACCCGGACCTTGTTCCTGTCCTCGTAAGGCTTGTCGTAAAGGGTCTCGGTATCGGCGTGGCGGGCGATACTGTCGTCGATCTCCTTCTGCCTCTGACGCCGAAGTTCCCACCACTCCTTGAGCAGCGGGGCGAGCTCCTTGCTCTCGCTTTCTCTCGAGATCTCCCACTCCTCGAAGTCCTTGCCCGCGGCCTTGTTGATCCTTGCCCTGAGTTCATCGAGCCTAGGCTGCCACTTGGCGTGGATGATGTCTATCTCTTCACTGTTGGCGATTGACTTGAGGGTGATGTGCGGAACTTGCTGATACACAAAACCCTTCTTTACATCCTGTTTGGTCGCTACCGTTGGGGCTTGAATTCCTGTTACCTCGGCCCTCTTCTTCATGCCGTCAACAGAGTCGGCCAGATAATAGTAAGGGAACCGTGCGGACATAAGGCGAGTACGAGCAAGGGCGAGGGCCACTCGGCTTGTATCAATAGTAATCCACCGACGACCCCATTGTTCTGCAACATAGGCTGTGGTACCACTCCCACAAGTAGGATCCAGCACCAAATCACCCGGATCAGTTGCCATGATCATACATCGCTTAATTGCTTCAGTTGCTGTCTGAACCACGTATATCTTTGGATCTGTTCTGCTTTGGATTCCTCCAATATCCATCCATACATTATTTGATGGATAGACCGAAAAATCTTCAAGGAGTCTTAAATAACGTAGCGAATTGCCCTCTAAAAAGACTCTTCCAGATTTATACAATCTTTTCATGCCATCAACTGTTGTCTTCCAGTGAAGGCCATGTGGGGGCATCCATACTTTTCCAAAACATTCAAAAGATGAATCGACCCGAGTATTGACCGATTCCCCTTGGGACGTCAGATCAGCTGACGTCCCTAGCTTAGTTGAATCTATAGAGCTCTTTACCAAACTTTCTATGGTGGATATGGGGCGGTACCGCATAGCCCCTTCTTCCCCAACGTTCTTTTCCTTGAATATCTGCCTGAATTTTAATGATGGTTTTGATTTTGCATACCATATGATGTAATCGGTTACAGATGATAGATAATTGCCTGTGAAGCCAGTGGTCTTGGCAAAAGATATTTGACAAACGAAATTTTCTGAGCCAAATACTTCATCCAGAACATTCCTTACCAAATGAACATTTTCTTCTCCGATCTGGATGAAGATACTTCCACTCTCAGTTAATAAGTCTCTACAGACGACAAACCTATCCCTAAGATAAGCAAGATAAGAGTTGATCCCCAATTTCCACGTATCTCTAAATGCCTTGACCTGCTCCGGCTGCCTTGTGGTATCGTCGTTTTTTCCATCCTTGACATCCCGCTTCCTAGTGCTGACCTGCCAGTTCGATCCGAACTTGATGCCATAAGGCGGGTCGATGTAGATCATCTGCACCTTGCCCTTCAGACCCTCCTTCTCGGCCAGCGAGGCCATCACCAACAGAGAATCGCCGAGTATCATGCGGTTGGACCAGTGCTGGTCATGCTGGTAGAACTGGATCCTCTTGTCGAACTCCTTCGGAAGGCCGTTGAAGTCAGAGAACAGGTCCAGCTGCATCGTCCTCTTCGGGCCCTTGCCGTCCTCGCCGCTCTCCTTCAGCAGGTCCTCAATGATGGCCTGCGGATGTATCTTCTCCTGAATATAGATCGGCGTAGATGGCACGGCCAGGTCCTTCCTGTCCTGTTCGTCCTTGCCCTTCCACACCAGCTGGGGATCGAGCGACGGATCCCTCGGATAGAGCAAGGTCTTCAACCCATCGTCCTTGACGAAGTTGCGGAGCTCCTCGGTCGGGATGTTGACCCTGGTATCCTGATGCTTTATAGAATCTACCTCGACCGTCTCCTTTACCTTCTTCGTCCTGGCCATGTCATCCCTCCCTGATCCTTGAAATGAACTCCTGAAGCTGGTTCTTGGCGTTCCAGGGGTCCTTGATCTCGATGAACTCCCACCGTCCGAATCCGCCATAATTGTTTACGGCCGGGACCCACAGCTTCGTGGCGGTGTCCACCTTGAGCTTCTTGTCCTCCAGGTCCTGCCCGCTCACCTCGATGATGAGGTAAAGGAACTCCTCCTGCCCGTAGTCTACCACGGCGATGAAGTCCGGTACGTACTTGTGCTCCTGACCTTCCTTCGTGTACGGGATGAAGAACCCGAGCCCTTGGTTCTTGACGTACGAGATGACCTCGGGCATGCCTTCGAGGGTCTGGGCCATCTTCTGCTCCCAGGAGTCCGTGTCGCAGACCACGTGCGAGATGTGGCACTTCTCCGGGCTGGTCTCGTACACCGACTTGGTGGTGTCGAAGTCGACGCCCTTGGTCGAGCCCTGAGGGTCGTAAGGCCTGAATATCGGCTTGATGGTTGGCGTTCTCACCTGCCCGGTGACGATGGAGCCGTAGATGCGGTCCACGGCGGTCTGGGAAAGCTGGACCAGGAGCAGCAGCTGAGGGAAAGTGTCGTCCTTGTAGGTCACGCACTCCTTCAACCATCTTTTCGTGATCTCCAGCAGCTGGGGGTACAGCCATGTCTTAGGCCTGTCCTCCTCGTCGCGGAACCTCGTCTCCAGGAGCTTCTTCGCCAGGTAGAACGCGACCTCATTGGTCCGGTGCTTCTTCAGGTCGTTGAGGTTGTGCACGTCGCTCCTGCCGACGATGGGATCGACCACGGTCTCGGTCGGCAGATCACGCGTGGACAGCGTCATCCTGGAAGGCTCATCGAACGTGGCGGTCAGGCGGTCCTCGCCGATATCGTATCTGTAGCCGAGCAGCTTGGGGAACCGTATCTCGGACGACGCACGCTCGGGCATGGCCTTTACACGGTGCACCTCCTTCTGATCCTTCGGCCTGGGCGCAGGGCCCTCGCTGGGGATGAAGGAGAACGGTACGCCGTAGACCTCAGCGTACTCGGGAACGAACTTGCCGTCATCGTCGGTGGCGTAGCTCATTCGGCGCAGGGCCCTCCCGACGACCTGCTCGCACAGGAGCTGCGTACCGAAGGCTCTCACACCGAGAACATGAGTAACGGTCTGAGCGTCCCAGCCCTCGGTGAGCATGGAGACCGAAACGACGCACCTGATGTGCTCGCCCAGCTTTCCCGGCTTGCCGACGGTGTTCATGACCTCCCGGAGGATATCCTCGGAGGTGAGCTGCTCAATATCTCTCCCTGGAAACCGGGCCCGGTACTCGTCCTTGAACTCCTCGATCTCCCTGGCGGCCATCTTGCGGAACTGGTCGCTCATCGCTCCGCCCGACTCCAGCTGCTCGCTGTCCACGAGGATGGTGTTCGGGCGCGGCAGCCATCCACCGTGACCGTCATCGTTCCTGAAGATGTCCAGGGCGCCGGCCTGGACGACGGTCCGGCCGTCGATCTCCTTCTCCCATCCAGAGATGTAATCGTACACGAGCTTGGACACACTGGTGTTGTTACATACGACGATGAAGACGGGTGGAGTCGACCCACCTTTTCCGTTCTGGACACGCTCCTCCCACGCCCGATAGAACTTCTCGTAGTTGCCATAGAGGGACCGCATGGCCCCCTCGAGGACCTTGGGGATCTTGGGCTCGCCATCGATCCCCACCGCGTCCTTC
>MVRB01000050.1 GCA_002067635.1 Methanomassiliicoccales archaeon PtaU1.Bin030
CCTCGATGTAGTGTGTGGTCAGGAATATGGTGGTACCGTCGCTGTTGAGGCGGCGCACCAGGTCCCACATCCGTCTTCGGGTCTGGGCATCCAGTCCTACTGTGGGTTCGTCCAGGAAGAGTAGCTTAGGTCTATGCAAAAGGGCGCACATGATGGTGGCCCGCTTCTTCATGCCTCCGGACAGAGTATCCACCATCTTGTCGGCATGTTCAGAGAGACCAGCGTACTCGATCAGTTCCCCGATGCGTTCCTCGCGCTCCGCTGACCTCATGCGGTGAAGGCGTGCATGCAGGACCATGTTCTCACGGATGGAGAGGTCCCTATCGAGGCTAAGGTGCTGCTGCACCACCCCTATCAGCTCCTTGACCCTTTCCCCCTCTTTCACCACATCAAGTCCATCGATGCTGACCCTGCCCGAGTTTGGCTTTGTCAGGGTGGTCATCACCCTCATGGTGGTGGTCTTCCCCGCACCGTTTGGTCCTAGGAACCCAAAGATCTCCCCTCTCCGGACCTTGAGGTCCAGCTCCTTGACGGCCTCAACCTTTCCATAGTTCTTCGTCAACTTCTCGATTGTTATCAGATCGTCCACGCGATTCCTCCCTCACCCCTATTCGTTGACCTCTTCCAGTAGGGTCTCCGCGTCCAGATAGATACAACGCAGTTTTTCCTTCATCTCCTCGTCGGGTTCCCACAGACCTCTCTGGACCGCTTCCAGCAGACGGCTGGCCATCTCCCGCAGCGCGTATGGATTGCTCTCCTCCAGCCACTTCCTGTTCTCCTCGTCCAGGAGGAAGTGCTCCGTCACCGACTCATACATCCACGGCTCGATGACGTCGGAGGTGGCGTCCCATCCCAGCATGTACTCGGTGAGCTTGGACAGTTCCATAGCTCCCCTGAACCCATGCTGCTTCAGGCCCTCCAGCCACTTGGGGTTCAGCACCCTGCTGCGGAACACGAACTTGCTCTCCTCCTCTACTGTCCTGGCCTTGAGGCGCTGGGGATCTGAGCTGTCCCCCATGATGGAGAGAGGCTTCCTTCCTCCGAACGCCCGAACACAGGAGTTCATCCCTCCAAGCATCGTGTAGTCATCATCGATGTCTAGGAGATCGAATTCCCGGTCCTCGTGGTTCTTCACGGTCACGTCCAGCTGAGCGAACCTATCCCGGAACTCCTCCGGTACCTTCTCCCCCTTCCAATCGCGTCCATATGCATGGCAGCCCCATGTTGCATAGGTCTCGGCGAGGTCCTCGGTAGTGGACCATTTCGATGATTCGATCAGAACGTCTACGCCTGCTCCATGGCCTCCGGGCGGGTCACCGAATATACGGACCATCGCCCTAGCCCTGGCCTCCTTCGGTGCAAGTCCCTTTAGGAGGGACTTCTGTATGTCCTCCCTGAGATGCTTTACCAGGTAGTTCTGCTCCTCCGACTCGTCCAGGGATGCTATCGTCTCCACCCCCTCGTCTATCATCTCTATGAGGTTGGGGAAGGTGTCTCGGAAGAGGCCGCTGATCCTAAGCGTGACGTCGATCCTCGGGCGGCCGAGCTCAGAGAGAGGGATCACGTCAAGACCAACGACACGACTTCCAGTGGCGCTCCACCTCGGGCGGAGGCCCATCAGCCAGAGGATGTATGCAATGTCGTCCCCGCCAGTCTTCATTGTGTCGGTGGCCCAGATGACGATCCCTACGTTCTTAGGGTAGCACCCCATGTCCTTGACATGGCGGTCTATCATCAGATCGGCCATCTTCCGGCCGACCTCCCAGCATGCCTGGCCGGGGATGGAGTTTGGATCAATGGAGTAGAAGTTACGCCCTGAAGGAAGGAGGTGGGCATTTCCGCGTGTGGGACAGCCTGAGGGGCCCGGGGGAACGTATCCAGCATCCAGACCGAGCATGAGGTTGTCGATCTCATCCGTCGCGGACATGACGTTCGGGAACACCTGATCGCAGATGAAGCCGACAACCTCGTTCAAATGCTCGTTGGAATTAGGGAAACGTTCTGATATAATGCTGTAACATCTATTCTTGTTAAAGTTGCACACCCGCATCTCCTTTATAAGTGAGCGGCAGTCCAAATCCACCTTGTCCAGCAGGGTCCCTTTTAAGGTGCCTAACTGGGCATGAAGCTCTGAGGGGTGGTCCTGAAGGTCCAGGAGGTCCAGGCCTTTGGCCTTGGCGATGGCCGTTCTAAAGGAGGGTACACTTCCGTTCTGTAGGCGGGTGAGGCTGTAGATCATCTCCTCCAGCCTTTCTCCCTCAGGAGGCTTGCCCAGGATGTGCAGTCCATCCTTGATAAGGGCGTCCTTCAGCTCCACTACGTAATCGTATATCGCATCGATTCTGGTCGCTGTTGCCTCCGCTGAGGCATCGGCGGAGAGCCCTACTTCTTCCAGCATCGACATGCTCTTGACCAAGTTGTGGATCCTTTCCGCTAGCATGGCCACTTTCTCGGCCTGTCCTCCGTTTAGTGCGTGAAGATAGGCCTGGAGGATGCTGTCCAGTTCCATCAGGTCTTCGTAGCTGTCCGCTCGGGTCATGGCCGGGATGAGGTGGTCCAGGATGACCGCGGCGCTCCTTCGCTTGGCCTGGATGCCCTCACCTGGGTTCTCCATAATGTAGGGATTGAGGTTAGGTATACTGCCCAGGACCACGTCTGGATAGCACTTCTCCGACAGTCCCACCCCTTTTCCGGGGAGCCACTCCAGAGTGCCATGGCAGCCCATATGGATTATGGCCTGGGTCCCGAAAACATCCTTCAACCACCTATAGTAAGCAAGATACTGATGGGGCATCACCATCTCAGTACTGTGATAGAGCGTTTCCGCCTGCTCGTGGAACCCCCGGTTTGGCTGGAACCCGATGAAAACATTCCCGTTCCTCACTCCCGGGATTATCAGGCGGCCTTCCACATTGTAAAGTTCGCCTGGAGGGTTTCCCCAATCCCGGCAAATGGCCTGCTGGGCGGCCTGGGGGATGGCGTCGAACCAAGCTTTATACTGGCTGCCCTCGACGAATCCTGCTGCCCGTTGCTTCATATCCTGGGGAGATAGCCATTCGGTGTCGTTGGTCAGACCGCTCATGATCTCGTCCACTAGCTCCCTTCCATTCTCGGGCACCCTCTCAAGAGAGTAGCCCACCTTCTTCATCGCCCTAAGGACTGCCACCACGCTCTCGAAGGTATCCAGGCCAGCAGCGCCCCCCACTCGGTCGTTCTTCGGAGGATACATGTAAAGGAGGATGGCCACCTTCCTTTGTGATGGCGGGGTTCGTCCCAGGTCCGCCCAAGCTTTGGCCATGGTGGCGACACGGTTTATGCGGTCCGGTATGGGAACGAAATGCTGCCCCCCATCGGCATCGATGGTCGCACATCCGATGGACACCGTTATGATCTGACCATCGTACTCCGGCCATACAACGTTGGTGGATATCTCTATCGCTCCAAGTCCGAAGGTGCTCTCCTCCCAATCCGCCCTTGACCTCCAGAGGGTCATGGCCTGGAGGACCGGGACGTTGAGGTCCTTGAAGAAGTTGTGAATGGTCCTCTTAACGCTGCCATCGCTGGGATTGGAGAGTGAGACCTGGGAAAAGCCCATGTTGAGTATCACAGCGTCGACCCTTGGAAGGTCCCCTTCCATGAAATACTCCTCAACCACCTTCCTGATGCCTATGGAACCTGACACCGTGCTGGGCGAAGCGATGAAAAAGACAGGGAGGGCATTGGCCCCAATCCTTTCAAGTTCGCGAACCAGAGCATCTACGGGCTCGACGTTTTTAGACGACCAGTAACCCTGGAAAAACAAAATGCCGATCGTAGGGCGGCTGGGATCAAGGGTCGCTAGATAATCTAGGAGCTCGATGTCTCGCGGTTGATCGGGATGATAGACGCCTTCCGTGCGTTGGCGTCGAGGCTCAGGAACCTCAACATCCAATCCCCCGATGCGCCTAAGGGCCCATAGGATAATTGCCCTATTGTTCTCATCGCCTCCTAGTTCGACGTACCTACGAAGCAGGTCATACTCCTCGTCGGACCCCTTGAATAAAGGACGTACCTCCCGCGCGACCTCCTCCATATGACTGTCCACAAAAAGGAGACCTTTCGTAAGCTTTGCCGCTTCTTCGAAACGGCCCCATTTTTTAAAGTGAGAGGTATCGCTGTGGAGTCGGACAATAATCAGATCGGCTTCCTTCACCTGCTTTATCAACTCCAAAAATTTTTTTTCGTTGACATCCAGGTCCTCGGAGTCCGCTGTTTGAACCTCAAGTTTAAACCCTTGCTCCTCCAAACACTTGGCAACAGGCATTATTACCGCACTATCTCTGGCCCCTGCGGCGATATTGACTATTTTCACCTTTCTCACCCGTATTGAAAATCGATTATTCCGAACCTTCTACCGCTGACAGTACTGGCCGTCCAGTAGCATATTAGGATTATTAATCCCATTAGATATTTTAGTAGGTTATATCATCCAATCATATAATCCTATTTATTATTCATTAAAAAAATAAAAATTCGACCACCATTAGATATATAGGCTTCCGATGGACCATCGGACAGAAAGAGGTCAAGCATGGGAGAGAGAGTGATAGTTGCCGAGGAACTTGTTAAAAGATATCCTGGGGTGAACGGCAAACAAGACAATAAGGGTCCCTCCAACCCTGCCGTGGATGGAGTCAGTTTCGAGATCAGGAAAGGTCA
>MVRB01000051.1 GCA_002067635.1 Methanomassiliicoccales archaeon PtaU1.Bin030
TTGAAGGTCAGACGGCAGCATTCAGATATCTTGGCAGTTCCGCCCCGGTCGAAGACGAAGTAAGTGTTGCCCTTCTCGGATGCGACCTTGGAGATCTTGTTAAGGAAGTCCTCGTGCCCCTCGGTCTGGAAAAATTTTTCAGTCATGTGCACGTTGGGCTTGGGGAAGAAGAACGGGCGTCCCATGGCGTCTCCCTCAAGGTACACGTCGAACAGGGCGTTGATGAACCTCTGAGATTCCGGGAGGTAATCCTCGTAGTTCTTGCCGGTGAACTTGCCCTCAGGTCCGATGGCTGGAACGCCGACAAAGTGGTCAGGAACCTCCCAGTAGAGGTTCAGATCGGAGAAGATGCTCTGTCCTCCCCTGGCAACAGCCTGCTGGGCGAACTCGTAGACAAGTATCTGGGCAAGCTGCTTCATACGCTTATCGTCCACCCCGACCAGATACGGAGCTAGGAACAGGTTGAAGGCGTCCCACCCTATGGCTCCGGAGAAGTGCCCTTGCAGAGCTGCGGAGAACTTGATAATCTGTTCGATCAGGACCTCTGGATGCCGTGCTGGCTTGGCGATGCTCAGGGCATTCGGAAGGTTAAGACCGAACTTCTTCACGTACTCGATGCTCTGTCCTGAGCAATATGGTCGGTCGACCATACCAAGATCGTGAAGGTGGATGTCACCCCTCATATGAGCGTCCGCAAGATCCTGCGAGAACACCTCCAGTAGAGCGAACTCCTTCTTGATGTTCTCAGCAAGAGTCAGGTTAGTTGCTTCCGGCCCGTGGGGAACATTAGCGTTCTCCTTGTTCGGCATCATGATGATTTGCCGAGCATCATACAGCGGGACACCTAAACGGGTGTGCTGCTTCCTGATCTTGGAAAGTCCATATTCTACTAGCTTAGCGTTTGTGAGCTCTCTGATCAACGGAGCGGTGATCATGTCGATCTCGAGCTCTGCTATCATCTTCTCGACCTCACGGGAGATGATCGCCGCAGCATCTTCGCTGATCGTTGTTTCCCTTATTAGGGCATCATAGATCTTAGAACGGTCCCACTTCTTGAGCTCCTCATCGGACGTCCTAACGAACAGCGTGAGTTCGGTCGATTCCCTATTGTCTCCGTACATGTTGGTCGATTGCTTCTCTTCAGATGCTTTCATTATACCACTCGTGCCCCTACCATTTCGCTACTGATTGAACAAAAAGGACAATTGAGGATTGGGTATAAGTGTAATTTTGACAAGAACCTGGTACAATAGGGATGCAAAAATGTCCATTAAAAAATCATTTTGTTATCAGATTCAATACCATATTTGTTATCAGATGAACATGCCAGTGTTCTAAAATTACCTGAAAAAATGAATCAAGGATATTTTGCAGAGTGTTGTTTATTATTGTTCTTGATAGTCAGAATATATATTATTAACCGAAATCAATTCAATATATGCCTTGTTATTCTTATCATTATCAATAAGATTTACCGCGAATATAATCACGTTTAATAATGTCTTTCTAGAAACTGAGAACAGCGAAATTAAACGAAGAGATATACACTAAGATATCATTAGGCCGCTCTCGACAAATTACTTAGGTGTGACAAACTGAACTCGAACGATCTCCATCAACGAGCTTTCTAATAAGTTATAATGTAGAAAGAACAAATCATCTATTTATTTATCAAATCTGTTACCATATCTGATAAAATGTTCAACCCAGATAGGGCATTGAAGGATCATATATTTGATATTTTAAAGAATGACGGGAAATCAATAAGCGCCTTGTCCAAAGAACTAGGGGAAAGGGGCATTAACCTTCATCGACTCATTCTAACGGGTTATCTAAGGGCGCTCACCGATAACAACTACCTGAAGGAAAAGGATGTGCCACCTTCAAAGGTCTATATCCTAGGGAAAGGTAAGGATAAGGATGTCTACGAGATCGTTGGAGACGGGGCGAGGAAGATAAGCAATGGACCTGACGCTGACCTCCTTATATTGTACACCCTATACAGATTATTCCACCGACCGATTTTCTTCGAGGAGCTGAGGAGGGCGGGGGTCAGGGATATGCCTCCGGCAATGCAGGTGAGCAACGAGGAAAAACAAGATGTTAAAAAGTTTCTGCAAAGAGCAGGCATTAAAATCCTCGATGTGAACCTTGCTTATGTTCATGACGATCCAAACCTCTCTTCTAAGTTCGAGGACCTTCTATCAGCGATCCTCTGCGATCTCCTTAGCTTCTCCAATCTCATTCGCGAGACCAAACAGACAAAATTAGATTTCAGTGTCGGGGAG
The DNA here is from genome assembly GCA_002067635.1 of Methanomassiliicoccales archaeon PtaU1.Bin030. Taxonomy (GTDB): domain Archaea; phylum Thermoplasmatota; class Thermoplasmata; order Methanomassiliicoccales; family Methanomassiliicoccaceae; genus UBA6. The sequence continues at coordinate 2,289 of MVRB01000051.1, forward strand.
AAGCATTAGCCCATATTCCTGGTTTGAACAATTTATTTAAGTCATGCATCTATTGACTCGAATATGGACCTGCAGGCCCTTGCAGAGAAGATCAGGAAATATCCTGGCGTGACCCGAAAGAGGACCATATCTGAGGTAATAAATTTCTTTCCCCTCATTCCACAGGACCATATCCTGGCGGCATACGGGGACGATGCGGCGGTCATTGGCTTCAACGACGACGTACTTCTCCTGGCCGCAGATGGGATCATGGAGAGCCTGATGAAGACCAACCCCTTCTTTGCGGGTTACTATGCGGTTCTGGTGAACCTGAACGATATCTCTGCGATGGGGGGCGTGCCATTGGCCATGGTGGACATAGTCTCCATGAAGGAGGAGAATGTCTGCGCTCAGGTCATGAAGGGCATGGAGGCAGCTGTGCAAAAGTTCGGGGTACCCATCGTGGGCGGGCACACTCATCCTGATTGCGGCTACAACGCCATAGACGTCGCCGTCCTCGGTACCGCTCGAAAGGACTCGGTCATCTATTCGCATACAGCCAGGGCGGGCGATGACATAATTTTCGCAATGGACCTCGTCGGCTTCTTCCCACCTGCACTCCCCTATGCGTGGGACACAACTTCCCAAAAGGATCCCGATCTCTGCCGCAAGCAGATGCTGATCATGAACGATATCGGCAAGAGGCATCTTGTCCATTCAGGAAAGGACATCAGCAATCCTGGCTGCATAGGTACCCTGGGAATGCTTTTGGAGACCAGCGGTAAGGGCGGCAGAGTGGATCTGGGCAAGATACCCCGTCCGCAGGATGTTGATTTCGAGCAGTGGCTTCTTGCCTACCAAGGCTGCGGTTTCACGGTCACTTGCGATGCAGGTTGTTCTCGCGAGGTCATAGACACCTTTAATGAGGTAGGCATCACCGCCGCCGTCGTTGGGGTGGTGGACGACACCAAAGAGCTGGTCATAGCCGATAACGGTGCCAGTGCGGTGGTCTTCGACCTTAAGCATGACAAGATAACCGGTTGCGATCCTAGCAAGTTGCCTTCTCATGCACAGAGATGAAGAATGCGCTAGGCCGCGGAGGTAGCCGCTCGGATCAACACGAGTTGTCCTACCAGCTTCTCAGCCCCGCTCCCCTTTGAGCGTTAGTAGTCCACGGTAAGGCTGCTCCCGTCAGGGCCTGACCCGTTCTCCGTGACCAGGGAAAGGCGCGCGACCCTCCGATCGCGCCTCCTAACCGCCTCCAACCCCATAGGACGAGGCCTCATAGTCGTTGGCAGGGCCCGCGCCTTTCCGGTTACGGCGTCCCCCGTTGTCACCCCCGCTATCGACGTCTGCGGTGTAAAAGGGCGTGCCGAACGTCCCGGTCGAGCCTAGCGCCCCTCCTAAGATGCTGAACCTATATATTCCTTGCGAAGTGCTGGCTCAAGCCGATTCTCTGGAACTCTCTTCAACGATGGTTCAGGAAAAGCAGGCAGTTTCAATATCAGAACTCTCAAACCGGGGCGACCAATCTAAATAAACAGGACCAGAGTCCTGCACGTGATCGTCCGTATAACGTCCCCAAAGACAGACAAGCTCGCCCAGGGGCTGTTGGAAAGGTTCAGGGCCGATGGCTTTTGCCCCTTCGGGGATGATAACATCCTAATTGGCTTCATCAAGGAAGCTGAGGAGGAAGATGAAAACATCATCCTGACCATAGAGGTCACCAACCCCAGCTCGATGGAGTACTTCTGCAAGCTCGCAGAACAGGACGAACCTCAGCCGTGAGCCCTTTCCCCACCTATTGCCGAAGGTCAGGACTAGCCCTCTTTACTTACGGCCGGATCTGTGCATGTAGGAACCTTTGCAGGCAGCGATTCAGCTTCAATATACACTCTGTTGGTCTCGGGATATGTCCTGCGGAGATCCGCCTCGATACGCCGGATGGCCTGATGCATCTCCTCGGCCGTGGTACCCGAGACGAAGCACACTCCCATGTTGATGAGCAGGTCTTGCGGGCCCAGGTACATCGTGAGGATATCACCGGAGCGTTCCACCGCTGGGTCCGCCTCTACGCGCTTTCGGATGTCCGCCAGCTTCTCCGCACTGACCCCCTCTCCGAGGAGCAGATCGCTGGTCCTGTGCGCCAGGAACCAGGCCACGCTCATCAGCAGGATGCCGATGGCTATGGACGCCATTCCATCCAGGTAGGGGTTGTTCAACATGTGGCCGAAGAATATGCCTAGGAACGCGAAGACAAGGCCGAGCAATGCGGCACTGTCCTCCAGGACCACCGTGTACAGGCTCGGGTCCTTCGACTCCTTAAAGAACTCCATGGAGCTCTTCACGCCCTTCGCCTGGAAGAATTGCTTGATAGCAATTGTGAAGGAGGAGCTCTCTATCAATATGGCTATAGCGAGCACGATGTACGCTGCGGTGGGGTCCCCCAGAACCGTGCTGGGGGTCACATCTCCGATGTAGGAGATGCCCTCGTACAAGGACATGCCCCCGCCGATGCCGAAGATGGATATGGCCACGATGTTGGTCCAGAAGTACAACGACTTGCCGTAGCCGAAGGGATGGCTCTCATCGGCAGGCCGCTTGGCCCGTTTCAGTCCCAGGAGCAAAAGCACACCATTCCCAGTGTCCACGATGGAGTGGATACCCTCGGAGATCATGGCCGAGGAGCCGGTGATGGCCGCAGCGATGAACTTGACGACGGCGATGGCCAGGTTCCCGATGATGGCCGCCACTATTGCGATTCGAGAACCACCGTGTTTTGTCGTCGGCTACCACCACATCCTATGCGCCTGCATAAAAAAGTGGATATTTCAAAGTTGGCGCGAAGCACGGTGCGCTTCACAGTCACCGAGATGGTGAGGAGCGGATAGTTCACGGTTTCAGAACCTCTTGGGTGTCGTCCTCTCGCCACCCCGCGTGCAGTAATGAAGGCCCTTGAAACCGAACTCGGCATGTACAGGACATTTGGGGCAGATGCACTTCAGCTCACGGGAGACGCAGTCGGGGGACCGTCCGTAGAAGCAGAACAACTTCTCGTCCCGTTCCCTGGCGCACTCCGTGAAGGTAGGGCACTTCGCGCAAGGGCACTTTGTCCGCATGCTCGCGATCTCGGCCTTCCTCTTCTCCGGCGTCATCCTGTTCAGTTCATCGATGTTGCGCATCACCTATGTCATCGCTCACTCTCATTATCAAGCATTGCGGTGCCCTCAGCACCCCTTCCCGAGTAATTTCTCCGAGGGGTGGCATCGATCAGGGCTGAGAATTCGATGCCGGT
>MVRB01000052.1 GCA_002067635.1 Methanomassiliicoccales archaeon PtaU1.Bin030
GCGAACGTGAAGCGCATGCCAGATGGCCGATCTACCTTAGACAGAAAGCAAGTCCGTTCAGTTGCTCGGCCGTCAGGGGCACTTGCATCTTCCAGGCGGGCTATCGGCCATGAGAGCCTAACAACTGATAAAAGAGGGCTACTATCATAAGAAATTGATAAATTGATACAAAATATCCATGTTCATGATGGTGGGTCGGCGGTCGAACGGGGGAGGTCAGGAGACAGGTGGGCTGCAGGGCCCAGCTGAGACTTTTATTGAATCCATCATTCACTTCGGTAAAGCCAGTAGGCCAAGCGGTTATGGCCATCTCCGCTCCCAGGCCCCATCGACCATTGGACAGGATGGTCAGTACCAATGAGCTCGACCGACGTTCCAGAGCAGGAAGGCACGAGCGCACCGTGGATGCGGCGGTTCTTCACGCTGTGGGCCGGACAGGCCTTTTCCCTCCTCGGCAGTGCCCTGGTCCAATGGGCCCTGATGTTCTGGATCGCTGTCACCACCGCATCCCCACTGGACCTGGCCATAGCCGGTGCGATGGGGCTTCTTCCGCAGGTGTTCCTGTCCCCGTTCGCCGGTGCGTACGTGGACCGGCTGGACAGGAAGAAGGTCATGCTCCTCGCTGACCTGCTGACCGCCCTAGGCACCCTGCTCCTGATGGTCCTGTTCATTGTGCAATCCATTGCGCTCTGGCACATCTTCATCATCATGTTCTTTCGGTCGGCCATGCAGGCCTTCCACTGGCCTGCGATGCAGGCCTCCACCGCCCTCATGGTTCCCAAGGATCATCTGGCCCGCATCACCGGCCTCAACCAGTCCGTCATGGGGCTTACAAGCATCATGGGCCCAGCCCTCGGGGCGTTCCTTTATGTTGCCCTCCCGATGTACCTGGTCCTCGGCATGGACGTGGTGACCGCGGCCATGGCCATCACCGCCCTGCTGGTGGTGAGGATACCGGAGATCAGGAAGCCCCAGGGACGCGAGAGGGGCCCTATATTCCGAGATCTCGTGGACGCGTTCCGGTACGTGCGGGCCTGGAAGGGGGCCTTGCTGGTGGTGGCGGTGTTCTCCGTCGTCAACTTCCTCATAACCCCAGCGTTCACTTTCTTCAACCTGCTGACCCTGTACCACTTCGGCCAGGGGCCGTACCAGGCTGCCTTCATGGATGTCATGGTGGGGGCAGGCATGATCACCGGCGGCCTCATCCTGGGCATGTGGGGTGGGTCCAGCCGGAAGATCGTCACTTGCATCGGCGCCCTTGCCTCCTCCGGTGGAGGGGTGCTCCTTATCGGCGTTCTCCCTCCTGATGGCTTCCTTATTGCGGCCGGGACCGCCCTGTTCATCGGCACGGGCTTGTCCATTGTCAACGGCATCGTCATGGCGATACTTCAGAAAGGGATCAGGGCGGACATGCAGGGCCGGGTGTTCGCGCTCCTGTCAAGCCTTGCCAGCGGCATGAGCCCCTTGGGACTGGCTCTTTCCGGCCCGTTCGCCGGGGTGTTCGGCATACAGGCCTGGTTCATTGCGGGAGGTTTGATCATGGTCGTCGTCAGTGCGGCCCTGTTCTTTGTTCCAGTGGTATTGCACATCGAGGACCACATTGCCGAGGCGGTCGCCATAGAGCAGTAGTGTTCGGACCTCTTAGCGCATGTAGTGACACCACTGACGTCCCCTGAACCTGCCCAGGCCTTTCATTTACGTGGTATTCAGAGACGAGGCAAGATAGGTCCGTGTTTGATAGAAGATATGGTTCAATTTTTCCTAGCGATGCTAATGAAGTAGTCGTCATCGTCCCTCTCGAAGAGCACCGAGAGGCCGCATTCCGTCATCATTTGCTTGAGCCTCTCCATGGGTGGCAGGAAGTCGTTGGATATCTCGACGCCTCCTTCCATATGGATTCCGTTGATCTTCTTTGCTGAGTCGGAGTGAGCGACGGCAAGCCGGCCCCCCTTCCTCAGGGCCCTGGCGAGCATCCTTACCGCCAGGGGCTGGTCGACGAAGTGCGGGAAACACGAGTAGCAGACCACCAGGTCGAACTCGGAGCTGTAGTCGAGGTCGTAGATATCTGATACCACATAGGTGACGGATGGATGCTCGCTCTCAGGGTATTTGGTACGTGCGACCTCTATCATGTTCTCTGAATAGTCCACGGCAACGATGGAGCCGTCAACCAGACGGGCTTCGTAGTGCGGGATCATGATGCCTGTCCCGGTGCCGATGTCCAGGACCCTTTCGTGTCCCATAATGGAGAGGGTTTCGGTGATGTATTCGACCTTCCTGTCATCGTGGACGGAGATCTCGTCCCACACCTCGGCCTTCTCGTTGAAGAAGCTCCTCTGCTTCGGATTGATCTTATTCGAACACACGGAAATCGCTCCTGCTCATATCGGTATGACCACTGGTATCCCCTTGACCTTCTCCACAAATGCGTCGATGTTGAAGACAGCACGAATGTTCTGAGGTGTAATTATGCTGTGATCGCCTGTGGCATAGATCGTCCCTTCCCTCATCATGATGAACTTGTCCGAATGGCGTATCGCCAGGTTTAGGTCGTGTATCGTCATGATGGCCGCAATGTGGTTCCTAATCGCTATGTTCCTTATCAGATGCATTATCATGTGCTGATTGGGAAGGTCCAGGCTGTTCGTGGGCTCGTCGAGGAGGATCACCTTAGGCTGCTGGACCAGCACCCTGGCGATCTGCACCAGCTGGTACTCTCCGCCGCTTATCTCGTTCACATACTTCAGCGCAAGATCGTCCAGGCCCATCAGGTGAATCACCCTTCCAGCGAGCCTGATGTCCCTATCGGTGACCTCCCATTCAAAATGGGGCTTCCTACCCAGCAGAACTGAGTCAAAGACGGTCATCCTGGACATCTCGCCCCTCTGTGAGACGTAGCCGATGTTCTTGGCGATGTCCCTCCTGCTCATCTCATGGAGTTCCGAGCCCTCGATGAGAACTGAACCCATGTCGGGCATCAGTATCTTGTTGATGCATTTCATCAGAGTGGTCTTGCCGACCCCGTTGGGACCCAGAATCGACGTCACTTCGTTCTTCTCAATGGAGAATGTGACGTCATCCAGGACCTTCGTGCTCTTGTAGGAGAACTCAACACCGTTCACCTGGAAGAACGTCACCTCCCATACCTCCTTATGAGCAGGTAGATGAACAGCGGCCCTCCGAGCATGGATGTGATTATCCCTACCGGTATGACCGACGGGTACAGTATCACCTGCCCCACTCCATCCGCAACGATCAGTATGATGGCCCCTAGGATAATGGAGAGGGGGATGAGGTGCCGATGATCGCTCCCGATGATCATGCGAGCTATATGGGGACCGAGGAGACCAATGAACGCGATGATGCCGAAGAAGGAGACTATGACGGCACTGAGGACCGAGGCCAGCACCATCCCTAGGATCCTCTCCCTCTCGGTGTGTACCCCGAGACCCTTAGCGGTCTCCTCCCCTGCCTCCATGGCGTTGTAGTCCCATCTCTTATAGTAGAAGTACAGGGTCACGGAAAGCAGAACAGCCATTATCAGCGTGTTCCAGGACCAGGTCGCCTTCCCCAGGTCCCCGAACGTCCACATGATGATGTTGCCCAACTGGGAGTCCGTTGCCAAGTACTGCATGAAGGAGAGGCCGGCCGCGAACATGGCACTTATGGCCACACCCGCGAGGACCATCGTTTCCGAGCTGACGCGGGTCAACTTGGTCAGGAGCAGGATCGCACCAGTTGCCAGAAGAGAGAACAGGAAGGCGCTGATGGTGGTGACATAGGGATTGCTGATGGAAACTGTGGATGTTATGCTCGAGCCGGCGTTCAGGAATATGATGGCGAACGAGGCTCCGAACGCCGCAGCGCTGGAGATGCCTAGGGTGTACGGGGAGGCCAGCGGGTTCCGCAGGATGCACTGCATGACCACACCTGCGACAGCCAGCCCTGATCCAGCGAGGATCGCCCCAATGATCCTGACCATGCGTATGTTCCAGATGACGCCCCCCATGCCGTCATTATCAAAGGTCAGTAGATAACGGATTATATCAGAAGATGAGATGTTTAGGGGGCCGTTGTGCGCAGCGATGATGATGCATACAAAAAGAATGATCAGAGCGAGAAACATCATCAGACCTTTCTTCCTGACGTATCCACGGTACAAACTTGAGTTGTGGATGGCTTCCCCATCGCCATCATCGTAGATGTCGAAGCCTTCCCACTTGTCATGGTCCGATGAAATGTCTCCGTTCTTCGTTCTGATCACCATCATTCAAAAGAAGTTGAAAGGTTTTGGAAGGGATTACAGGGTCACAGTCCCACAGCCATTTCCGTTCTGACCATGGGCGATGTCCGTGTTTGTCATCGAGGTTCCAGGGAAGAACAGCTGAATGATCTCATCGGCCTTCTGGTCGAAGGTCCAGGAAAATGCCTCGCCGTTGATCACGGATGCCACATAGTAAGCATTGATGAGCTGGTTCTCCCAGTTGGTGCCATAGCACTTGTATACCATGGTGGAAAAAATCTTGTTGTTCTCGATCGCGGAAACGTTCTTCAGCCCGGTCTCATCCGCTATGAAACCGTTCATGGACGCGATACAATCGCTCAGGCCTATGCTGTCTATGAAGATGTAGTCTGGATTGGCGGCCAGCAGGGTCTCCAACGTAATGACATATGGCTGGCCATTGCTGGCAGGTGCTATGGCGTTGGTGACGTTGGAATAATCGAAGGGGAGGTAATTCCCTGAAGCCTTGAGGAAGGAGGCCCCTCCGTAGTAGAACATCCCACAGGCGTATGCGCTCTCAGTGCTGTCGTTCATAGCCTTCGAGGTGATCTCGCCAATCATGGCCGCTATGCCTTCGTTCAGCTCTGCTGCCCTCTCCTGTTCGCCGAACAGCTTTCCCAATGAGGTTATCTGTTCGTAGAAATCATCGCCGAACTCCAGGTTGGCGTTGATCACATACACAGGAATGCTTGTCTGGTTCTGCAGGGTATCGGCCGTCGCAGCATCCATTGCGGTGGATGTGATGATCAAGCTAGGGCTTAAGGCCAGTATGCTCTCGGCATCGGTGGCGACCTGCGGTAAGGAGGACAGTTTCTCCTTGTTCACGAGGTAATAGGTCTGGTCGTCCCGCGTGTTGAAGGTACCAGCGGTCTCCACTGCTTTCACCTTTTCGAACACATCAAAGTAAGAAACGAGCCTCAAAGAGCAGGCCCCAATGCAGAAGACAGAGTCTATCTTTTCCGGTACCTGCACCGATCTGCCCAATGAGTCGATGACCGTTGCGTTCTCTGCGTTGTTCCCGTTCTCATTGCCCCTGGTAAGCAGGTATGCCGCGCCTATCGCAGCAATAACAACCACAAGCGCTGCCAGTATGGCATATGTTTTCTTCGTGTCGATTTGAACACCCCCGTTCGGAGCCGCTCTCGGCTTTGTTAGGTCCAAGACCGGTTGAGATAAGAGACCGAATAAGAACGGCCTATTAATACTTTTTAATAATTCGTATTACGGAATTGTGCTAGAACCATACCATCGTAATCTCAAACAAGATTTATGGGTAAGAGCCAAAGAGTAAAAACAGCACGAGAGGACCAGCCTCACGCTTGATGCGTGACCTTCATGGGCCGTCCTTTTTCCGTTCTGATTTTTTTCTGTTTAAAGATTTACGACAGATGCCCGGATGCAGATGGTCGATCCACTAGTTAGGCAGTGAACCATTTATTATCCTGTGCATGTCTCCATCAAAGTTGTTCGCATCCTGATGGCTCGACAAAAGAACCTTCTCGGGTACTTGGTTATACTGGCCTAAACAAGCAGCTACGATCCTGGTCGCGTCATGGAAGTACGTTCTAGCTTTTTTTAGGACGGTGTCCTCTATGGTC
>MVRB01000053.1 GCA_002067635.1 Methanomassiliicoccales archaeon PtaU1.Bin030
ATCCTTATACAGTTCTATGAGGCATTAGGTAGAGAGCAGATGATGGAAATGCACCCCATGCTAAGAGGGTTCTTCGGAGGCGAGTGATAGATGGACGCTACCGTACCTGGTGCCAGGCCAGCGCCTGACCCCAAGAAGCAGATGAGCACGTTCATCACCATCTTCACGTTCGTGCTCGCAATGTTCATCCTTTTCGACCAGGACCTGCGTCACTGGTTGGGAACGATCGTAGGATATGTGTTCGAACCCACTGTCGGCTTCGGCGGCAGCATGCCTGTGGTGACCCTGTTCCTGACGGGCATCATCATGACCGCCGCCACCATCCTGGTCCGGCACTTCTTCACCGACTATGTTGGTCAGGCCGAGAGCCAGAAGATAGTGAACGCCTTCAACAAGGAGTTCCAGAAGGCAAGGCTGGAGAACAACAAGTACAAGATCAAGAAGCTCACCGAGGAGCAGCCCAAGATCATGAAGAAGTCGATGGAGATGTCCACCACCCAGATGAAGCTCATGCCCCTGACCATGCTCGTGGTCATTCCCATATTCGCATGGCTATCGGTTTGGATAGGCACCCTGGGCGCCGCAGCAGTGGTCGATGTTCCCTGGGCATCCAACGTGGACCTCAATGCCCTCAACGTTTTCCCTAACTGGGTCCTGCTATACTCCCTCATCAGCATCCCCTTCGGCCAGATACTGGGCCGCGCCCTGAGGTTCGTCCAGTTCCGCAAGCGGCTGAGGACCATCGAGGCCCAGGCCGTATGAGAATAACCATCAGCGGACCCCCCGGTTCGGGGAAGACCACGGTATGCAAGATCGTAGCTGAGAGGCTTGACCTGGATGTAATCATCTCCGGGAATATCTTCCGCCAGATGGCGAGGGAGTCGCGCATGTCGCTGGCCGACTTCGGCCGCATGTGCGAGGCTGACCCAGAGGCCGACCGCAAGCTCGATGAACGCATGGTAGAGATCGCCCGATGTCAGGACAACATCATTCTTGAGGGGCGCCTCACCGCCTACATGCTGACCCGCAACCATATCCCTGCCTTCAGGGTGTACATGGATGCCGATCTCGACGTCCGCTCCGTGAGAGTGGTGGAGAGGGAGGGAGGAACGGTGGAGCAGAGGAGGGAAGAGATCATGCAGCGGGAGGAGTGCGAGGTCAGGCGATACCTAAAATACTATGACATTGACATCCGTGACCGCAGCATATACGATCTGATCGTCGACACCACGTACTTGACACCTAGCGAGGTGGCGGACAGGATATGCGAAGCGGCGGTTGAGCAAAATGGCTAAGATGCTGGTCCGGGACAAGAGCCCCCTGAGCGTGGGTGCGGGTAAAAGGCCCCAGGACCGCACCGTCGAGGAACTTTTGGAGGCAGGGGTCATAAACATGGACAAGCCCATGGGGCCGACCTCGCATCAGGCCACGGCGTGGGTGCGGGAGATACTGCAGACCGAGAAGATAGGTCATGGAGGAACCCTCGACCCCAAGGTCTCCGGCGTTCTACCTATCGCCACCGGCCGTGCTGTTCGGGCGTTGAACCTGGTCCTGCGATCCGATAAGGAGTACGTCTGCCTAATGCGCCTCCACCGCGACCGCAAGGAGGAGGATGTGCGACGGGTGATGGGGACGTTCGTAGGCCGCATCTATCAGACCCCTCCGGTGCGTTCCGCGGTCAAGCGGCAGATGCGGATCCGGACCGTTCACCGTTTGGACATACTGGAGATAAAAGGCCGTGACGTCCTGTTCCGAGTGGAGTGCGATGCTGGCACCTATATCCGCACGCTCTGCGTGGACATAGGGGACGCCCTGGGCGTGGGCGCTAGCATGGAGGACCTGCGCCGGGTGCGCTCCGGGAACATGAGCGAGGACCGGTCGGTCACGCTCCAGGACATCAAGGACGCTTACGTGGATTGGAAGGCCGGGGATGAGAAATGGCTGCGGTCCATGCTCATGCCCTTTGAGGTGCTGTTTGATCCCCTCCCGCAGGTCATCATCAAGGACAGCGCAGTGGACGCCATCTGCCACGGTGCGGACCTGGCCGTGGTGGGTGTGGCCCAGGTCGATGAGACAGTGCTGAAGGAGATGGTGGTGGCCTTCTTTACGCTCAAGGGCGAGGCCGTGGCCGTGGGAACGGCCAAGATGGCGGCAGAGGAGATGCTGAAGGCGAAGGAGGGCATCGCCTGCACCACCGACCGCGTGTACATGCCCTCGGGCACGTATCCCAAGATGTGGTGATGCAATATTGGATTGTCCAGCGTCCACTTGTATTAACTTATATTAATATGTTCTTCTGATCGAAACGGTCGAACAGGTTCGCCTTCATGCTGAAATACCTTACACTTTGAAACATGTTCGTCGCCATGAATAATTGTCCATAGATGCTCTACCCCATGAGGGCTCATTCTCCCTCATTTGCTTGGAATGGTGAGATAATGACATTGGACAAGAGCAAAGTGAAGAAGGTGCTGAGCTACCGCTGGGCAGTATTCGGGGTTCTGGCCATTGCCTACTTCTTCGTGTACTTCCACAGGGTATCCACGTCTGTGGTCTCGACAGACCTTCAGGATACGTTTGGGGTGGGTGCGGCGTCAATCGCCCTGTTGAGCTCTGCCTATTTCTACGCATACACGATCATGCAGTTGCCCTCAGGGCTGCTGACAGACAGCTGGGGACCTAGAAAAACGGTCAGCATCTTTACGCTGGTGGCCGCTACAGGTGCCATCCTAACCGGAATCGCCTCGAGCTTTGAGCTGGTCATCACCGGCCGCCTGCTTATAGGGGTGGGCGTGGCCATGGTTTACATCCCCATCATGAAGATCCTGGCAACCTGGTACCGCAAGAACGAGTTCGCCTCACTGTCCGGCATACTGCTGGCCGTGGGCAATATAGGTGCCCTCAGCGCCGCTGGCCCGCTAGCCCTAATGTCCGATGCTCTAGGATGGCAGCAGGTGTTCCTCCTATTGGGCGTGATAACCTTGGTACTCGCCATCGTGGCCTGGTTCATAACCAGGGACCGCCCCTCGGACATGGGTCTGCCTTCTATCCAAGAGATAGAGGCTGAGGAGAAAGGGGAACCTATCCCCGAGGCTAAGGCCGTGGAGAAGATGCCCATGGTCCAAGCGCTCAAGATGACCTTCGGGTCGGGGATGAAGTTTTGGCCCCTCGCCATCTGGTTCTTTTTCATGTATGGCAGCATAATGGTCTATCAGGGACTATGGGCAGGACCCTTTTTCAGAGATGTTCTGGGATGGGATAAGGCCACATACGGGCTGGTGCTGACGTTCATCGGAATAGGTATGATATTCGGGTGTCCAGTGGCTGGCTACCTTTCCGATAAGATCCTCAAGTCTCGCAAGAAGGTTCTGTTGGTGGGTACCGTGGTCTACACCATCATCTGGGCAATGCTGTGGGCATTCGCCGGTCAGATCGCCAGCACGGAGGCCTACATGGTCATACACTTCCTGTACGGCTTCTTCGGTGGCTTCTTCGTGGTAAGCTATGCTCAGATAAAGGAGCTGTTCCCCATCACCATAGTGGGAACGACCACTGCAGCCCTCAATATCTTCCCCTTCGCTGGAGGGGCAATACTGCAGCAAGTCACCGGCCTTATGCTCACGACCACCACTCTGGACTCCTACAAGGGAGTGTGGTTGTTCATGCTCATCTGCATGGTGATAGCGACCATTGCGGCATTCCTCTCCAGGGAGAAGGAGCGCGCACCCAAGTCTGGGTGATATAACGATTACCATGAAAGGAAGGACCCATTCATAAATATATAATTTGGAAGTGAGAACATGATGACATCTGGAAGTAAGGACAAGACCGTACAAGAGAGTGACGGGGACATCAGTATGAGAGAGCGCCTCCTTCGGGCCCTCGCCTGCAAGGATAACGATCGACCCCCAGTAGCGGGAATGACAACTACCGGTACCACACAACTGATGGACTATGCGGGTGCCGCCTGGCCGGAGGTTCATACGGACGCAGTCAAGATGTCCAAGCTTGCTCTGGCGGCGTACCCTTTCCTTGGGCTGGAATCGGCGAGGGTACCATACTGCCTGAGCTACGAGGCTGAGGCCCTGGGCTGCAAGGTCTCCCTAGGCACCAAGACCAGCACCCCCATGGTCAAGACTCATCCCTTCGGCGAAGATCCTGAGGCGGACCTCATCCCTCTCACCAGGGAGGAGATGCTTAAGAAGCCCCGGAACAAGGTGATTCTTGAGGCTATCCGCCTTGTCAAGAAGGATGCAGGAGACCGCCCAATTATCGTGGGTGTGACCGGCCCCTTCACCATCGCTGGCCACCTGGTAGGAACGGACAACCTCCTTCGCTGGGTCCTGACCGACCCCGAATATGTGCACAAGTTCGTAGGTTTCGCGGCAAAGTATGAGACAGAGTGGCTGAAGATAATAGACCAGATGGGCGTGGACGCCATCCAGATGAGCGAGCCCTCGGCCTCCCGGGACATGCTTTCCAACGACATGTACAGGGAGTTCGCCCTGCCTTACGTCAAGAACGCCTTCAGCGCTATGGAGAACACCAAGAAGGTACTGCACATCTGCGGGGATATGATATCGGGGCTGGACAACATGGTGGACACGGGAGCTGACGGCCTGAGCATCGAGGAGAAGAACGACCCCTATAAGGCAGTGGAGATAGTGAACAATAGGGCCGCCCTTGTGGGGAACATCGGTGTGGTGCAGCCCCTTCTGAGGGGGACACCAGAGCAGGTCCGGGAGATGACGCTGAAATCCGTGGACGCAGGCATAAATGTAATTTCGGCGGGATGTGGTCTTTCAGCTATGATCGACAAGGCCAACATCCGGATGATGGTGGATACTGTCAAGAACCTTCCTCCTAGAAAGATATGAGCCCCCATTGGGAGGGGTTATTCCAACCCCCCCCCTTTTTTTTTACTTGCTCAGGTAATCAACCAGTATCTTACGCTCAGCTCTTCTAAGCATGACGTTAAGGGTAGACTTGGAGCACCGCATATGGGGTGTGAGGCCCTCCAGAGTTATCCGCTGAGGTATATCAAAGAATCCCATATCGTACGCCGTCTTCAGGGCCTCCTTCTGACGGTATGTCAAAGCCGTAGAGGAGACTTGTTCCCTGGCACTATGCACCTTTACCTTGCGGCCAGTCTCGTTCAGCTCACTGACGAGCCGGTTCAGGGTGGCAGCATCTGGGCCGATGACGCTCCACTCCACTGTGCCATCATTGTGTGTCTTCACCGACTCCAGGAAGCATTTCGAATCGGCCACTAGTTTGCATATCCCACAATCATGATTGGAGATCATAGCAATATAGTCCCCTGGTGCGGTCTTGGAAAGCTCCACTGAGCACCAGTCACCAACCTTCTCCTTAAGGTCCGAAAGCTCTTCCTCACACACCTCCGATGGCCCTTGGATCCTCACTAGGCTGTAGCCAGATTTTGGTCCCGTGGGTGCGCAGCGTAGAACCTCCACGGTCATCCCGCGTTTGATGAGCTGAGGATAGAAATTGGAACAAATATGCTCATTTACCATGTTGTATGTGAGAACCAACCGCCTCATTCCCTCTAATCACCAATGATGGTTTAGATATACATTACATTTAAATCCATCACCAAATCAGAATGAGTCAAACATGTTAGAAAAACATAACAAAATTTCATATCTATGCTATATATTTAACACATAGGGTCAAAATTTTCTAACATCGATGATGAAATAGACAAGGAGAACAACATAGAGATGACCTGTCTGGCTTTCATCAGCACGAAAATCATCTAATTCATTATCGGTCTACTGCTGGTTATAGAGACAGTAGTGGAGCTGAACCTCAGTGTGGTATGCGCGATGGCCGTGATCCTTCTTAACTCCAAAATGTTCTAACACATCGGCAGGGGCGCGAGGGACCGGAAAGAGCGGTTGGCCCGTGTAGGCAATGAGGCTATGTCCTTCTCATGGTATGTAACACTGGTCGTCATCCTCATGTCGCTGGCATTGACCGGCGTATTGGACATCGGCCTAACGACGGGCCAGATCCTGGGGATTGGGCTTATGGCAATGATCTCCACGATGATCGGGCA
>MVRB01000054.1 GCA_002067635.1 Methanomassiliicoccales archaeon PtaU1.Bin030
CAACGGGTTCGTGGTGCACAACACCGCCGCCGCGGTCAAGGACGACTTCGGCGAGGGGCGGTGGACCCTGGAGGCCGGCGCACTGGTTCTGGCCGACCTCGGTCTGGCATCCATCGACGAGATGGACAAGATGACCGACCAGGACCGCTCGTCGATGCACGAGGCCATGGAGTCGCAGTGCTACGACGAGACCACCGAGGTGCTCACCGACCACGGGTGGAAGTACTTCCGGGATGTGGATAGGAGCGACCTCGTGGCCTCCCTATCGGCCGAGGGCGAGCTGAAGTTCGTCAAGCCGGCGATGTACGTGGACGTACGCCGGGAGGGGGACATGTACCGCCTCCGGGGGAGAAGCGTGGACCTCATGGTCACCCCCAACCACAACATGTACGTCTCCGTGGCCGGCGAGGAGGGCTTCGGTCCCTACTCCCTGCGCCGCATGGACGAGCTGCCAACAAGCTCCAAGCTCCGGTTCCAGACGAGCGCTTCCTGGGAGGGGAAGGAGACCGAGCTCTTCACGATCCCGGCGGTGCCCGGCAGCAATGGCAGGCCCAGGGAGCTTCCCATGGACGACTGGCTGGAGCTGCTCGGCTACTACCTGGCGGCAGGGCGGGTCCACCGGAAGGACGGGGAGCCGGACAGCATCATCATCGGGAACCTCTCCACCTCCTCCAAGGAGGAGTGCATCGGCGGGTGCCTCGAGCGGCTGGGCCTCAAGCAGGTTCTCGAGGACGGCGAGATCGTCGTCCACGACCGGCCGCTCGCCGCGTACCTGGCATCGCTGGGCCGGAAGGACGAGGAGCACATACCAAGGGAGGTGCTGGTGCTTCCACCGCGGCAGCTGCGCATCCTTTACGAGGCGCTCATGCTCGGCTACGAGGGCCCGGGACGCGGCAGCGGGCAGGAGCTCCGCACCCGGTCCAAGAGGCTGGCCGACGACCTGCAGGAGCTGGCGCTGCGCATCGGCATGTCCGCCCAGATCTCAGTCTCCATACCGGGGAGGTACCGGTCCCGCTCCCGGTCGGGCTATGAGGCCGACGTGCCCCGTTACACCGTGACCATGCTCCAAAGCGAGGATGGCGGGGCCGTTGAGGTGGAGATCGACCCATCACAGCCGCATGCGGTGGAGCGCGTCCCTTACCGGGGCCGGGTGTACTGCGTGGAGGTACCCGACCACGTCCTGTACGTCCGCAGGAACGGCAAGGCCCTGTGGTGCGGCAACACCGTGTCCGTGGCCAAGGCCGGCATCACCGCCACCCTGCAGTGCCGGTGCTCCCTGCTGGGCGCGGCCAACCCCAAGTACGGTAGGTTCCAGGAGCACCAGTACATAGCCGAGCAGATCAACATGCCGCCGGCGCTGCTGTCGAGGTTCGACCTCATCTTCGCCCTAACAGACAAACCCTCCGTGGACAAGGACGCCAGCATCACGCAGCATATCCTGAAGTCGCACCGCCGGGGCCAGGTCCGGAAGTACGCCGACCCCTCCGCGCTGACAGGGGTCGACGGGGAGAAGATCCTCAGCGACACCACCGCCATGCAGCCGGTCCTGGAGAGGGACTTCTTCCGCAAGTACGTGGCCTACTCCAAGAAGATATTCCCCGTGCTCTCGGACGAGGCCATGGCCATCATCTCCCAGTTCTACCTGAAGATAAGGAAGCAGGGGGAGGGCGAGGGCGCCTCGGTGCCGATCACAGCCCGTCAGCTGGAGGCGTTCGTGCGGCTGTCGGAGGCCAGCGCCCGCGCCCGCCTCTCGCCGGTGGTCACGGCGGATGACGCGCAGCGCGCCGTTAGGATCGTCGAGTACTACCTGCGCCGCATCGCCGGGGAGGGCGACAAGCTCGACTTCGATATCATCGCCACGGGCACGTCGCACTCGCAGAGGGAGCAGATCGGGATAATCAAGAAGCTCATCTCCCAGCTGTCGAAGAGCGCTGACAGCAAGAAGGGCGTACCCGCGGACGAGATATACAAGTCGGCGCTGGCCGAGGGCATTGCCGAGGACCGCGCCAAGACGCTCATAAAACGGCTTGGCCAGAACGGAGAGATATACTCCCCCGCGCCCGGCTTCTACAAGCTGGCCTCGGAGGGATGATATGTTCTTTATGCGCATGCACAGGCACGGCCGGGAGCTGGTCCTGGCGGCGGCGGACAAGGAGCTCGTGGGCACGGTCCTCAGGGACGAGCCCCTCAGGCTCGATGTGTGCCGGGAGTTCTATGAGGGCGAGGAGGGAAGCGAGGACGCGCTCCTCAACCGCCTCACCATGTGCACAGTGGCCAACCTCGTGGGGGAGCGCGCGGTGGCCGTGGCCGTCCGCGAGGGCTACATAGACGTCGAATGCGTACTGAGGATCGCTGGGGTCCCCCATGCCCAGCTGGCGAAGATGTAGATGTTCTGCGTCAAGTGCGGTCGGGAGGGGAGGACTTACGGCGCCTTGTGCCCGGAATGCTTCCTGCAGAGCAACCGCTTCACCTCCATCCCCGAGTACCTGGACCTGAACGTTTGCGCGCACTGCAGCGAGTACCTCATCGGCAAGCAGTGGAAGTACTACGGTGACGAGGTGGAGGCGGTCAAGGACTACGCCACCGAGAACCTCCAGGCGCGGCAGGACGGGAGGCTATACGACCTCGAGGTAGGGGTCCAGAGGATGGACGCCAAGCACTACCAGGTGCACCTGGTGGCCCGGCTGATGCACGATGACCTGGAAGTGGAGGAGACGCTGGACACCACCGTCAGGGTGCGCCGCAACGTGTGCCCCAAGTGCAACAAGATCCAGGGCAACTACTTCGAGTCCATCGTGCAGGTCCGCCCCTCGGACAGGCGCTTCTCCGACGAGGAGAAGGAGCAGGTGCTGAACCGGGCGCTGGACTACGTGCGCGGTGTCGCCAAGGAGAGCCGGGAAGCGTTCATCGCCAAGGTCGTGCAGGAGCACGGCGGCTTCGACCTGTACGTGAGCACCATAGCGCTGGGCAAGGGGCTGTCGCGGGACCTCGTTTCAACCTACGGGGCGGAGTACAAGGAATCATCGAGCCTGCAGGGGCAGAAGGACGGGCACGACATATACCGCGTGACCTACCTGGTGCGCCTTCCGCCCTACCGGGTTCGGGATATACTCCTCATCAACAAGCGGCTGTACATGGTGCACAGCACCGGGCCGCAGTCGGCCAAGGTGCGAGACCTAAAGAGCAACGAGATGATAGTGGTGCCCAACTCCGAGCTGCGCGAAGTGAACGTGGTGGGCACGAGGAGGGACATCCTCGACGCCGTGGTCCTGACGGAGACGGAGCGGGAGTTCCAGATCATGCACCCTCTGACGTTCAAGACGGTGGAGATCAAGCATCCCCGGAACTTCGAGAGGAAGGGAGACACCATCAAGGTATTCCCCTACGACGGGGACCTGTACCTCATCGGAAACTGACGTCCTGAGGCAGCCTCTCCAGCAGCCGGAGGAAGTGGGAGCGGGCCTCCTCCGCCTCCTCCCGCGGGCCCTTGAAGATGACCTTGTTACCCTCCTCCCGCCACCTCGTAGAGGGAAGGGAGGCGATCCTTACACGGTGGGCGGACGCCACCTCCCGGAACAGAGGCTCCAGCACGGACTCGCCCTGCCAGACCTGTATCTTCAGCTCCACCTCGCCGCTCTCCCGTATGCGCGGCAGGATGTGCTCGCGGAACATGGGCACCATCTCGTTGGGGAACCCTGGGAGGAGGAAGATGGTCATCCCCTCCCTCGAGGCCTCCACCCCGCAGGCCGCCCCGGTGATGTTCCTCAGGGCCTTGGCCCCCCGGGGGACGCGGGCCATGCGGCGCTGGATGTCGTTCAGCGTCTCGCTCCGGCCGTGCCACCGGGACAGCGCTTCCTGCAGCGCCCTCTCCGCCCCCTCGTCCACTATGAGGTCCACTTTCAGGTACCGGGCCAGGGCCTCCCGGGTGACATCGTCGAGCGTTGGACCGAGGCCACCGGTGACGATCAATATCTCGATGCCCAGCGCCTGGGCGTGCTGGAACCCCTGAACGATGTCGTCCTCTTTGTCGCCTAGTACCTCCAGCAGGTCCAGGTTGGACCCCTTGCCCCGTATCATGGCAATGATCTCCTTCGGGTAAGGATCGATATCGCCCGTGAGCAGCTCGTCGCCGATGTGGATGATCCCCGTACGCATGCCGGCCACCAACGCCTTTTGCGGGATTAAGCTTGGGGTCGCCGCCAGGGCATGAAAGGAAAAGTGGGCAAGGGGTTTAGGCGGACATCTCCCTGCGCCTGAAGATCAGGTACGCCAGGACCAGGGCGACGGCCGCGTACACGGCCATCACGGCGATGGACAGGCCGATGTCCGGGTAGAAGTAGTAGAAGGTCATCGACTGCCCGGCGCCGATATCCAAGCTCTGGACCGTGTCCACGGGGTAGGGGTCGGTGGTCACGTACGACAGGCTCGTGCCTGCGAAGTTGACCAGGAACCACGGCTTGATCCCACCGAGCGAGCCCATGATGGAGGATATTATGTCCAGCACGAAGAAGAACAGGGCGAAGGTGAGG
>MVRB01000055.1 GCA_002067635.1 Methanomassiliicoccales archaeon PtaU1.Bin030
CTCGTTGACATCCTTGAACTCTTCCATGTCCACCAAGAATATGGTGGTCTTGACCACATCAGACATCGAGAGACCGGCAGCGGTGAGAACGGCCTCCAGGTTCAACAGGCATCTTCTCACCTGCTCTTTGGCGCTCCCTCCCGCTAGTCTACCGGTCGCAGGGTCCAGCCCTAGCTGCCCAGAACAGAAAATCAGGTTTCCACTGGAGATTGCCTGTGAATAGGGACCAACCGCAGCCGGCGCCCCATCCGAACGGACGACCTTCTTCATGCTCGTTCAATACTGCTCCGGCAGATAGAGGTTACCGTCATCTAGGCAGCCGATGAGGTCCCCCACGCTGCCGATCATCGATCGGCATCCATGCCTTTCCCAATCCGCCCTCGTGAAGGAGCCGGTGAGAACTCCCAGGAATCGGACCGAGGCAGAGGCCGCGCACTCCATGTCCATGGCGTGATCTCCCACCAGAAGGCATTCCTGGGGCTGGACCTCCATCAGTGCCATGGTCCGTTCCAGCGCCTTTCCGTTGGGCTTGGCCTCCTGTTCCGGATGATCGTCACGGCAGACCATGGCGTTGAAGGGGATGTCGATACCTGCATTTTGAAGTGCCGCTTCAGCATACGCACGGGAACCTCGGGTGAGCAAGCCTAGCCTGATGCCCTTTTCCTGCAGCGACCGCAGGCACTCCAGGGCGCCTTCGATGGCCGTCGTGCCGCTGACACCCTCCATCTCGGTCCCGTTCATGGACCTGGTGACCGCAGCCCCGACGCGCTCCATATCTCCAGCGTCTCCGTTTTCGATGACATATTGACGTATCCGGGCTAGGCTTCTGGACATGGTCTCACTCTCGTCGAGCAGGTACGCAGGTATACCCTCTTCGATGAAAACCTCGTAAAGCTTCCTCTTCATGAGGCGGAAGTCAACGGTGGTATGGACAAGGGTCCCGTCGAGATCGAAGATGACCCCTCTCACAGCCTGTTTCTCCATTATGTGACCGCCTCTTCGCGCAAATGACATACTGCTATTTAGACCGTAGCCATCTAATATTATCAAAATCAATACTTTCTACAGGATGGCTCAATATTATTATTTATCATTAAAAATTGGTAATATAAAACTATTGGTAGCATGCTCAACAACTTCTTTTATATTTACTGAGCCAAAAGGGATGTACATACTCGGATTAGGTGAAGAAATGAAGACGAAGACCATCATCATGTTCGGTTTGGCCGCCCTTTTACTTGCGGCGTTGGGAGTGACCGTGATCGCAGCGAACCTGGGGACAGGACCGTTTATCATCCCCGGCATCGATCCGCACATCATCCCCGGCATCGATCCCCACATAATACCCGGCATCGATCCGCACATCATCCCCGGCATCGATCCCCACTAAATCGTGATTGCCTGGCTTTTCGAGCCTGGCCATCCCTTTTTTCTCCACAATAATAGTTCACACGCTTATGCTGGCCAAGGCCAGCTCGACCTCTCTTTTCAGGTTCTCCGCCGCTCCGGCCGTTGAGATCTGCAGAGCCTCCTGCAGCAGTCCTTTGGCGCCATCCTTATCGCCGCTCTTGATGAACTGCTGTGCGATCTCGTACAGCCATCTTCCTAGGAGGAGCGGTGCATCCATCCGCCTGATGGTACCGAGGGCATCGGCGAACTCCTCCTTCGCCCACTCCCACTCCATCTTCTTGTTGTAGATGTAGCCCTGCATGAGGTGCATATCTGCCATTAGGATGGGATTATCCAGCTTCTCAAAGATCTTGGTCGCCTGGCTAATGTACTCCTTGGCCTTCTCCAGCTCGTCCATCTCCACATATACGACGACAGCGTTTCGCAGGGCATAGCCCTGCAGCTCCAGGTTACCGGAGGTCCGACCCATCTCCACTGCCCTCTCATGATACTTAGCCGCCTCCGAGAAGTTGAAGACCTCCGCCAGGCTGGTACCCAGGCCTATGCATATCCTGGCGATGTTATCTACATCGCCGGTGCGCTCCAGGACCTCCAGGGCCTCCTTCTTGTACCTGATGGCCAGCTGGTGGTCAAGGGTCGTGGAGTACACTCTACCTATGCCGTACAATGCCATCCCCAGGCCTATGTCGTCTAGGCTCTTTTGGGCCAGTTCCATGGATCTCTTGAACGCGGCCATAGCGTCCTGGTGTCGGCCGCGGCTCTGCAGCACGCCGCCCAGATCATAATAGGTCTCCACCAGCGTATGTGGGTCCTTGACCTCCTCGGCGAGCCCCAGGCTTCTAACCAAGTAGTCCTCCGCCTTCTCGAACTCGGAGCGCCGCAGGTGTATGACACCAATTCTGCGATTGACCTCGGCTAGCAATCGTCGGTCGTGGTCAGGCTCACACAGCCTTACGATTTCCTCGAACCTGCTTATGGCCCTGTCCCACTCTCCCCTGACCTCCAGAATATCTCCTTCCAGAAGTAGCAGCTCCATCTTCTCGCTGCGGTCTATGTTGTCACATTGCGATTGCAGGGAGGTCAGCAGTGGAGCGAACGGCAGGCCGTATCCCTTGGATATGATGTCACGCCCGTTTCCGGCAGCTATGCGAATGGCTGTGCTGTACTCTTTGGCCATGAGGCAGTGATAGAGAGCTTCCACGTGGGCCGGGGCCGATGTGTCCTGGAGATAATAACGTGAAGCGGCCTTGTGGTAGGTAATGCGTTGTCTAGGAGAGAGCCTGGAGTAGAAGAAGTCCCTCAGAAGGTCGTGCATTCCTATCATGCGGCCTACCGACTCATGCATGAGCGATTTTGAGAGCAGAACGTCGATAGTGTCATAGTCGACGAGATAATCCTTGTACTCCATCTCCTTCTGGACCACACCAAGGTCCTTGGCGATCTCCTCCTCAATGGTGAAGAAGGCGTCCACAAGGACCGGATACCGGAACACGGAAGCTATGTCCAAGATCCTTCTCTCGGTGATGTCCAGCTTTGAGTAGACCTCCTGCTCTATGAACATCCGGACGTTCTTCCCCAATGCGCTCCTGGGGCTGTCCACGAGCTCCAGGAACAGGGGATGGCCGCGAGTAGCCCGGTATATATCGAGAAGGTCGGCCTCGGGAAGCTCCCTATTCCGCATAAGGCGGAGGGAACTGTCCATGTCCAGCCCCTCCATCATCAACTCCACTACCAGGCCTTTGAACACCTGGCTCCGGGAATAGAAGGAGGGGATCTCCCGGGAGGTGCATATTATAGACACATGCTCCAACCCCTCCAGCACGCCCACCATGGCAGTGAGGAAATCCTGGACCGAGCGGTCCGCCTTGTGGACGTCATCGATTATGAACACCGTAGGGATGTCTCGCAGTTCCATGTCCAGGATCGTCGAGACCTCACCTATTAAGGGATTCTCGGTTCGGGACAGGTAACGTTCCAATCCCTTTTTACCAAGCTGAGAGAGGAACTCAGCTATCGGTGTCAGGAGGATCCTGAGGTTGACCCATTCGTGAACCCTATACCAGAATACGTTCCTCTGGTCCCGGATGTCCTGGACAAACTTCGCCAGCAGGGTGGTCTTTCCGATCCCAGGTATGCCGCACACGGCCATCAGACGCGCGTTCGGAGAGTCCAGGAACTCCGACAGGCTCTGGAGCTCCTTCTGCCTTCCGAAGAATACCCGTACGGTTGGCTTTCGGTCGGTATAGTCAACGAACCGGCGGTCCGCTTTCACCTTCCCTTCGTGGAACGCTGAACAGTCGAAGCGGCCCCTGGATACTCCCAGTGCAAGGTCCAGGAACGCGTACCTCTTGGGAAGATAGAGGGAAAGCTTCCCCATAATGTCCTCGTGCACCTTTCCGTCGAAATCTATTATGGTGATCGGTGTCCGCTCGATCTCCGCTTTAAGTTCCAAGGCCTTCTGATAGCCACCAGCTGTCAGGAAATAGACCTTTTTAACGCTAGCGTAGCCCTTGACATGCTTGGTGTGAACCTCGATGATTGACTCCTCGGCCAGAGAGTTAACGACCTTGGATACATTGTTACGACCGATGTCAATGGCATCTGCTATGCCTTCCTGCGTTATCGCCGCTGGAGCATCAGAGTCCTGCTGGTATCTCTGATAGCTGAGGAGGTGAAGGATGACTCTCTCCCTGACAGTAAGCAGAGTCTTTTTAGATGACCGGTTCACCGGGAGAACATATGGGTCTGAGACAAAATATTTTTCGAGCAAAAAATGAGCATGCTCAAATCGATTATATATATTGCGCAAGCCGAAAAGGGGATGTTAATATAAGGTGAATGCCGATGAAAATCGATTCAAAGATATCTATGCTCATCGAAGGCTATCCACGTAATGGTTATCAGACATACTCTAGGATCGTCAGAGGGTCCAAGAGGGGCCTGTGCATCTCCCGGCTCCATCCCGAATATGTTGCACACAAGTACAGCCTAGATGAAGCGAAGAGGTACTGGCTAAGCAACCAGAGGGGAGATGATGCCATCACTCCCAGGTCTCTGCATCAGCTTGTCAAAATACTTAGGATCGA
Source organism: Methanomassiliicoccales archaeon PtaU1.Bin030 (assembly GCA_002067635.1). Classification (GTDB taxonomy): domain Archaea; phylum Thermoplasmatota; class Thermoplasmata; order Methanomassiliicoccales; family Methanomassiliicoccaceae; genus UBA6. The sequence continues at coordinate 4,497 of MVRB01000055.1, forward strand.
GCTCAGGGACAGGTCCGGCGGAACGATCTTCATGGACGGGCTGGAGTACCTGTTGATCTTCAACGACATGAGCAAGGTGATGTCGGCGCTGGAGGAGATAGATGATCTCCTGAAGGCGGCCAATGTCGAACTGATAATATCGGTCGATCCTCTCACCTTCGAACAGAGGGACCTAGAGAAGCTGTGGACCTCCTTCCCACGCTATACGGGCGAAGAGCTGCTCTGTAAGCATTTCGTATCCAACGCACAGCCCATTCCGACCGTTGCGCCCATGGCGGTCGGACAAGAGTCCTCTGGTCTGAAGATATAGGAAATGAAGTGAGAGGGGCACAACCCCAAGCTCCCGAGCTGTTAGGTCCGAAGGCGGAGGGTCCGTCAAACGGGCCGGGCGATCACGTGTCCGCCAATGCGTGGTCGCCTAAAACACCTTTTTTATAAAATATAGTGTGGGTACTAAACCAACCATGCGTGTTGCCTTGGTGTCATGGTCAGCGGCCATCATTGTAGGGAGCATCTAGCCCTGTGGAGACGGCCTTGGTTATAACTTGTTATCACACTCTAGGCCGCCATGCACATAGATGGGACTTTTGATGCCGCTCACACCTTTCCTTGAACGACATCTATTCTCAAGATAAAAGCCAGGGAAACATCGTCCAGGATGAGGGTGAGAGATTATATGACCTCAGTATAGCGGCTTAAACGGGCGATAGAGCGCGTATCGAGGGCATCTGGGTCTACGGGCATCAGAAGGATAGAACCTGAGGTCATGATCATGTCATTGACCTCCTCCACGAACATCTGCACCTTTTGGAACTCGTTGAACAAAGTTAGGTACTCTATGCCATCCAACATCACGACCGAATTCTTGTTACGCATGAGGAAATGGTCTATCCTGTGCAATATCTTGTGTAGCTGATCCGGCGAAATATTATTGTCGCCGCTGCGCTCGCTCAACCAAATCGCCTCGATCTCACTTCCCGGGAGCCTCTCCCTTAGAAGATCGGGGTGGGTCCTGCTAACGCACATAGTAGCGGCTCCGGAGTAGTCGAAATCTTGGAGCAGCCGGATGGTCTTATCCATCCTTTTTTCACGAACCAGATAAACACGACCCCGGTCGATGAGGGGGACGCCGTTCCCAAAGCCTATCTCGAGAGAAACCTCATTCCTTGTTTCGATCTTAGTCAAGCCAGGCAAGTTGAGTGGTCAACCCCTATCAGCGCATAGCCGATACTGGAGCACAATCAACATTATCTTATCAATATAAAAAACCCATCTAGCATATTATCGAAAACAATCAAACAATCATTCCTGTATTGGGGAATGAAAATAAATGATTGTAGCATGATTCCTGACTACAACAATTCGATTTATTCTAGAAATGATAATAATCACACATTGCTTTTTTTGATAACGCAATTTTATCACAATATGTATCAAAGGAATGACTTGCTAGACCACATCAGTACCCTCCTCGACCGAAACATAGGTGGGATGGGCCCCGAAAGGTGTGATCGAGCTCACAGGTATTTTTCAATAGTTAACCAGAACACAATGACAAAATGTATTGAGGATGCGATATGGGCTGCACGTTCTGTTCAGGGTGATGGGTTGGGGAAAACAAGAATAGTAGGGTGGAGAAAAGGAGAGAGGTTTGAAAGCGGTTTATGACGAGGAGTTCTTCAGCTCCC
>MVRB01000056.1 GCA_002067635.1 Methanomassiliicoccales archaeon PtaU1.Bin030
GCGCTTGGAATCGCACACCTCGTGGATCTCGTCCAGGATGACGTACTCCACCTGCGCCAGCTTCTCACGGAACTTAGGTGCCGCGAGGACCAGTGCCAGGGACTCGGGGGTGGTGATGAGGATGTGGGGCGGCTTGCGCAGCATCTTCTGCCGCTCGGCCTGGGAGGTGTCCCCGGTACGAACCCCCACCCGGATCTTGGGGAACTCTATCCCCTCCCTCTCGGCCACCTCCTTCATCTCCCGCAGAGGCTCCTCGAGGTTGCGGTTGATGTCGTTGGCCAGGGCCTTGAGGGGCGACACATAGACGGCGTAGACCCGGTCCTCCAGCCGCCCCTCCTGGGAGTACTTGAAAAGCTCGTTGATGATGGATGTGAAGGCGGTGAGGGTCTTACCCGAGCCCGTGGGCGAGGACACCAGGACGTTCTCCCGCCTGTGGATGAGGGGTATGGCGAAGGACTGGGGCTCGGTGAAGTCCTTGAACTTGCCGTTGAACCACTTCGCGATGAGGGGGTCCAACAAAGAGATGACCTCGTCCTTTTTGAACTTCCTAGAAACCTTATGCATCTCTCTTACACCGTTGAAATCATGCTCGATTCCCCGTTCCGATATTACTAGCTTTCGGGCAGATAATCGAAAGTGCGGACGTTTCCCATGCGTTGCAGAGCCTGCCTGGCCCTCGCGAACGGGGACCGTGGCGGCCATTCCTGATCATGCTGGAGGCGTTCACGCCAAGAAGAAAAGTTTTATGTGCGAAGGACCATGGGCTGCCATCATGAGGGGCTCCGCATTACTGGTCGCGCTGCTGGTGGTGGGCATCGCTGTTGTACCTGGCATGGTGGTGGGCGCCGACAACATCACCCTCAGCGGCCATGTGGAGAGGGTCAACGGTAGCCCTTTTCAGGGGGTCACAATTTCCATCCGAAACATGGAGACCGATGTTTCCCTTGCCCCTGTCCTCACCAATGCCGGTGGCAATTTCGAGGTCTCCCTGCCTGCGGGCACTTACGAGATTACCGCTTCCTATGAGGGGTACAGGGCCACCACCTCCTACTCGAACATATCGACCAGCATCAGCACCCTGTCCTTCGTCCTGTACGAGGTTCTGGGAACGGTCAGCGGCCGGGTGACGGACGGGGTCACCACCCTGAGCAATGTGACCATCTCCCTCTTCAACTCCGTGTCCAACTTCTCCGCCCAGTCGACCTCACCCTACGGCGCCTTCAGGGTGGAGAACATCACTCCAGGGGTCTACATCATAAAGGCTTTCAAGACCGGCTACAACACCACCGTGTACCCGGACCCCATCACCATCGTCAAGGGCAGCGATGTGGTCATCGACCTGACGCTGGAGGCCTCTTCCAACTTCTACGGTGGGCTCAGCGGGAGGGTGGTCTACAACGGCAACCCTCTGGAGGGGGTCAAGGTCATGCTCTCCGGCGAGGGCATGGCCAACCAGGTCACGTCCACTGACAGCTACGGCAACTACACCTTCAACCAGGTGCCGCCCGGGGCCTACGAACTCCTGCTATCGAAGAACGGGTACGTCGGCGCCACCTACGACGTGAAGATCTCACCCCTCACGCAGATCACCCAGGACGTGTCCCTTAAGAGGGATTCCCTCCCCGGGACCAGCGGCTTCGTTAGGGACTTCGACCTCTCCCACTCCCTCATGATCATAGCCCTGGTGCTGGCATTGACCATCAGCCTGGTGTCCCTGTTGATCATGAGGCGCATACGTGGCCGGCCGGAGCTCCTGGAGAAGGAGGAGCCGGAGCCGGGCGAGAAATCACAGGCCTAGGTCCCTCTTTATCATGGCCAGGTTCTCCTCTGCCAGGCGGTCCACCTGCTCGTACAGGGAGCTGCCGTGAGCGTCCATGGCCACCACCAGCGGTCCCAGCTTCTCCGCCTCGACCACCCACAGGGCCTCCGGCATTCCCAGGTCCAACCACTCCACGCGCTCCACCCTCCTGATGCCGTCGGCCGCCAGGACCGCAGCCCCGCCAGTGAAGGCCAGGTACACGCACCCCCGCTCCCGCATGGCCTCCAGCGTGGGCCGTGACATTCCTCCCTTGCCGATGATGGCACGGACCCCGAACTCCCTAATGAAGCGGGGCTCCAGGGCGTTCATCCTCGCGGAGGTGGTAGGCCCGGCGGCGAGGATCTTCCACCCGCCGTCCTTCCGAGCTATCGGCCCGCAGTGGAACAGCACCCCGTCCCTGAGGTCGAAAGGGACGTCCTCCCCCCGCTCCCGCATCTCCAGGGCGCGGATGTGCACCTCGTCCCGTCCGATGTGGACCCTGCCCTCGACCAGAACCTCGTCTCCCAGCTTCAGGGAGCGTACGGTCTCCTCTCTGAGCGGGGCCTTCAGCGTCCTCACCTCACCACCTCCCATCGCCCGTCCGGATGAACGCATGCCGTGGCCCTGCGAGCGGCCCAGCACTGCAGGTTAACAGCCACCGGGAGGGAGGCGGTGTGGCAGTACGCCGTCCCGATCCTGACGCCCAGCACCGTGGTGCGCCCTCCCAGGCCCATGGGACCCACCCCCGTACGGTTCAGCGCCTCATGCAGCTCGGCCTCCAGCTCCCGGAGGGCGGGATCTGGGCTCTCCTCGGTCAGAGGGCGGAGGAGCGCCCCCTTGGCCAGCTCCACGGCGAGGTCCGCGGTGCCTCCGATGCCCACACCGACGATGGTCGGGGGGCAGGGCCTTC
>MVRB01000057.1 GCA_002067635.1 Methanomassiliicoccales archaeon PtaU1.Bin030
GTATACTGTCAAGGAGCGGACCAAGGAGATCGGGGTCCTCAAGACCCTGGGATTCAGCAAGGGCGCTGTCATCGCTCAGTTCATGCTCGAGGGGGTGATGGTCTCGGCCATCGCCGGCATCGTCGGCGCCGTCATCGGTTGGCTCGGCACCTCGACGCTGGCCTCGTTGCTGCTTCCCTCAACAACAATCTCCTCGTCCATGGGAAGGGGGGTGCAGCAAGTGGCCAGCCTATCTATACAGCCCGACCCCCTTTGGATGCTTGTGGCGTTCCTCATCGTCGTGTGCCTGGGCGCGCTGGGAAGCCTATACCCTGCCTGGAGGGCTTCCAGGACCAAGCCTGTGGAGGCGCTGAAGAATGACTGATGCCATACTGAGAGCGACAGGTCTGAGCAGGACCTTCCAGATGGGCGAGCGCAACGTCATCGGGATCCGCGGTGTCGACCTGGAGATCGCCCGGGGCGAGTTCGTAGCCATCCGCGGTCCGTCGGGCTCCGGCAAGACCACGCTGCTCACCATCCTGGGCTGCCTGGACCGGCCCAACGAGGGGCAGCTGATGATCGACGGCACGGACGTCACTGCCCTGCCGGAGAGCGCCCTGGCCAGGATCCGCAGCGACAAGATCGGGTTCGTGTTCCAGAGCTTCAACCTCATGCCCTTTTTGAACGCCCGCGAGAACGTCGAGCTCCCCATGGAGCTCACCAGCATGACGGCGCAGGAGCGGACCCAGAGGGCGAAGGAGCTGCTGAAGCTGGTCGGCCTGGCCGACCGCGAGGACCACCGGCCCAGCAGGCTCAGCGCGGGAGAGCAGCAGCGCGTATCGATCGCCCGCGCCCTTGCCAACCGCCCCCCGCTGCTGCTGGCGGACGAGCCCACGGGTAACCTGGACTCCAAGAACAAAGTGGAGATCGTGCGTCTGATCCGCAGGCTCAGCGCCGAGCAGAACATGACGTCCGTCATGGTGACCCACGACAACCGCGTGGCCTCTCAGGCCGGGAGGGTGATCTTCATCAAGGACGGCCAGGTCCGCTCGAACAAGAACCGCGTCCCCGTTAAGGATATGGTGGAGGAAGAGGGCCTGGATTGACATCCCGCTAACCGGTCGTCCGTCCCTAGTGAAACGACCTCCCCCAACGCCTTCTATTTCTTCTATATTGAGGGGGTCCCGCCTCTGAAGCGGTATCCCTTCATGCGGTTTTTTATCTTTTCCTCCTCATCGTCTATCGCATCGAGGCTAGTCGGACAAGCTTCTATTCGCGCTCCGCGGCGCAGTACGGCGTGCTCCGCCCCTTGACACCGACCTGCCTCAATCTTTTTTAGGCGTTCCTCGACGCAAGAAAAGAGCCGAGGTTCAGCCGGTGACCTTGAAATCCTCCTTGTTCAGAAGCATCCAGTATATCATGTGCAGCATCTTGCGCGCGGTGGCGATCCTCGCCACCTGCTTCCCCTTCTTACGAGCGAGCTTGCGGTAGAACCTCGAGAGCTTGGAATCTGGACAGCACCATAGATGCACGTGCACCGCCTCCACCATCATCCATCGAAGATGACGAGAACCCTGCTTGGAGATGTGCCCGTAATGACAGGACGAGGAGGACTGGTGCACCGACGGCACCAGGCCGGCGTACGAGCACAGCTGCGCCGGCGTCTCGAAGCGGCGCACATCGTCGATCTCCGCGGCGATGAGCATGGCCCCGTAGAACCCGATGCCCGGCACCGTGGCCACCAGCTGCGCGTCCTCCATCTCCTCGAACCGCCGCAGGAGCACGCGGTTGACGTCCTTGATCTGCGTTTGTAACGCTTCCACCATGTCCAGGTTCCACGATACCGTGCGTATGTCCAGAGAGCGCATCCAGGCGATGGCGTCTGAGCTGAAGGCGCTCTTCAGCGCCTCCGGCCGCTTGATGCCGCGACGCAAGAGCTCGGCGTGCACGCGGTTCTTGAACGCCGTGCTCTTCTCCACCAGCGCCTTGCGGTGGCGCAGCAGCTCACGCAGGTCGCGCACTTCGCGAGACGGCACGTGCGACGACGGCACCATGTCCAGGTACAGTAATCGTGCCAGAGTGCGAGCGTCCACCTTGTCCGTCTTGATCTTGGCCGAGGAGATGGCCTTGACCTTGAGCGGATGTGCCAGCACGATGTCGAAGCCGCGAGCCTCGACGATGCCGTACACGAACTCCCATACGCCGGTCGATTCGAGTACGAACCTCGCTTCCTGGAAGCGGTCCAGGAAGCGGTCCAGCTCTTCGATGCTGGTGACCACCCGTTCGTTCGATATCTCCTCGCCATTTTCGTCGAGGACGCTCGCCTGACAAAACTCTTTATGTACGTCCAGTCCTACGTATAGCACGGTCTTTCGCCTCCTTTTGATGTTTCCAGTCCTAAAGAGGCGGAAGACCCCTTCAATCATGCCATCTTTTTTATGGTGAGAAGAGATCTCTCAGCTAAGCTCCTCCAGCTGCCTGAGGTACTCCTCTGCCTGGTCGATGCCCTTCTGCCAGAACCCCTCTTCATTGATGTCGAAGCCCAGCTCCGAGGCCAGCTGCGCCGCCGACCGGCTCGATCCGGCCGCCAGGAGGTTGTTCAGCCGCGGCACGAACTCCCTTCCCTGCTCCTTGTACAAGCGGTACAGGGCGAAGACGAACAGCTGCGCGAACACGTACGGGTACTCGTAGAAGCGGATGTCCGGGAAATAGTGGTGAGGGAACCTCGCCCAGTCCCACCTGTTCTCCGGCAGGTACTCCACGGAGGTGCCGTAGATCGAGCGCTGCGCCGCCACCCACATTTCCGATATTGTCTCCCCGTCCAGATACCGGCCCTCGTCCACGGCCTTGGCCAGCTCCATCTCGAAGAGGAACCGGAACCCCTCCTGGAACACCACCTGGGTGAAGCTGTTGAGAACCTTGACCAGGAGCTGCCTCTTCTCCTCCTTCGATCTCGCATCCTGCAGCAGCCTCTCGGTGAGCAGCAGCTCTCCGAACATGCTCCCGCACTCCGCCACGCACAGGCTGACCTGGCAGTTGCTGGGGTTCTGGGCCCGGGTGTACAGGTAGGCGTGCACGCCGTGCCCCAGCTCGTGCGCCAGGGTGTAGACGTCGTTGATGTGGCCGTTGAAGCTGGAGAGGATGAAGGCGGACCTCCCTCGCACCCAGGTGTCGCAGAACGCTCCCGTTCTCTTTCCCTTCCGCGGCTCCCCGTCCAGGCGCCGCAGGTCGAACATCTCCTGCACCCACTGGCCGTACTGCGGCTCGAAGCCTGAGTACACCGAGACCAGGAGGTCCCTCGCCTCCTGCCAGGAGCGTACCTCGTCCTCGGTGTTCGGCAGCGGGGCCCTCAGGTCCCAGTTGCCCAGGACGTCCACCCCAAGCAGGGATGCCTTGAGCCGGAAGTAGCGCTGGCACAGCGTGGCGTTCCTCTTCACCACCTGCATGAGCGTCATGATCGTGCCCTCCTCGACATCATTGTCGATGAGGCTGGGGGTGAGGGTCGAGGGATAATGGCGCAGCCGGCACATCTCCTGGTGGTCCGTCCATATGGCCCGCAGCGCGTCCGCCCACAGCAGCTGATCCTCCCCCAGGGTGCTGCCCAGTGCGAAGTAGACGGCCCTGCGGACCTCGCGGTCGGGGCTGTAGATGTATGGGACCGCCTCCCCGATGGTCAGCGGGACCTCCTTGCCGTCGATCACCGGTCGGAAAATCTTGGCGCTAAGCCACTTGCTCTGCAGCTTGGACCATGCCCGGATGCCGGAGCGGTCCTTGGCGATGATGAGCTTCTCCTCGCTCTCCGACAGGAAGTGCGGCGCCGAGCGCAGGTACCTCTCCAGGTAGTGGCGGTAATCCGCCAGGACGGGATCGTCGACCAGCTCCGGCCGGGAGAGCAGCAGCCTCCCGAGCTCTATGCCCAGGAAGGCCATGTTCTGCCCCACCCGGTTCCCCGCACGGGAGCTGGCATCGTTAAGGGATGTCGCCACGGGATCCCCCTGGTCGGCCTGGAAGAGGAGGGAGCAGTAGGTCAACACCCCCTCGTACTTTAGCGAGAGCGCGTCCTTCGCATCCAGCATCTCCTTCAGCTCTCCGGCCGAGAGGTCCTGGATGCGGCCCCGGTAACGTCCCGCGAACCTCGAGGACTCTTCCACGAACTGCTCCAGCTGTGTCTTTATACTTTCAGGGTCGGTGCTGTCCACCAGAACCGATAGGTCCCATTGCATCTCCGTCATGTCCGTACCCTCCTGCTAAGCCCTGGACGATTAATAGAACCTGCCTGACCGTTCTTCCTTACCAGAGCGGTCCCTGGAGGTCATCTCTCGTCTATGGGGATGTACTCCTGATCGACCTTGCCCACGTAGACGCTCGATGGCCGGTAGAGCGCGGGCTTCACCGGTGGCTCAGGGAACTTCTCCTCCAGGATGTGCGCGCACCATCCGGCGGAGCGGGCCATGGCGAAGACCGCGGGGAAGAAATCATGATGTATTCCCATGGCATGGTATATGGAGGCGCTGTAGAGGTCGACGTTGGGATAGATCACCCTTCCCTTCTTCTTTAGGAACTCCTTCTGTGTCGCCAGGGCCATGCGCTCGGTCATCTCGTACCACCGGTACTCCGGGTGATCGGTTGTGATCTGCTTGGCCATGTACTGCAGGATCCGAGCACGGGGATCGATGGTCTTGTAGACCGCGTGACCCATCCCCGAGACCCTCTTCCCCCGCTTGAACTGATCCTCCACCCAGGCCTCCACGCTATCCGGGTCCTTGGTGTCCAGGAGGTTCCTCATGACCTGGGCGTTGGCGCCGCCGTGCAGCGGCCCGGACAATGCCCCTATGCCCGCAGCTATGGACGAGTACAGGTCCGCTCCGGTGGAGGCCACCACCCTGGCGGCGAAGGTGGAGGCGTTGAAGGTGTGGTCGGCGTGCAGTATCATGGCCACGTCCATGAACCTGACCGCCTCCTCCCGGAACTCCCTCCCTCTGGTCATGTAGAGGAAGTTCGCCGCGTGCGACAGGTCGTCCCTCGGTTCCACGGACCCCTGGTTGTTCACCAGCCTCTTCCACGCCGCGATGATCGTCGGCATCACCGCGATGGTCCTCATGGCCTTGCGCTGGTTGGCCTCCCGGGACTCATCGAAGCGCTCGGGGTCGTAGCCCGATATCAGGGCCACCCCCGCCTGCAAGATGGCCATGGGCGGGGTGTCCAAGGGCAGCATATCGAGCGAGGCGATGAGCGCACTGGGCACCCTGCGATGGGCGATCAGGTCCTGCTTGAAATCCTCCAGCTCCTGCCTCTTGGGAAGGCGGCCGTGAATGAGGAGGTAGGCGACCTCCTCGAACGACGAGTATCTCGCTAGGTCCTCGATGGTATACCCTCGGTACAACAATTTGCCCGCCTCGCCATCCACCATGCTGATGTGGGTGGTGGCGGCCTTGACCCCCCTCAGTCCCTTGTTCTCCGTGGAACCCATCGATACACCTAGACAATCTTCATTAAAAACCTTTTTTATAGATTTCAACAATCAGTCAATTCGTCAAATATCTAGACGATATCTGGTTCTTTATCTCAAATATCGCAACTACATCGCTCTCTCGCTGAACGACCTCATGGCCTCATCTGATAGCCAATTATTAATATTATTTTATCAAGGTCTCCAGGAGCCGGACGGGGCTGAACTGCTGACCTCCCCCTCTATGATGCTGATGGCCGCCGGACCCGTTCCTCTCGGGAGCGCGATGGATGCACGGCCGGAAGTGGCTGTCATCGGGTCCTGTCCCTGTTCTCCAGGAGAGCAGCGAGGTTCCTCGGGAAGATCGAGAGGCTCAGCCCCATGCTCTTCAGCTTGACCTCCAGGGAGCGGACGTCCTCCCTCGTACGTCTGCCGCTCAGCAGCAGGGAGGTCTCCTCCTCCGATAGGGAGCCCCGGTCCGAGGACCAGTACACCACGTTCTTGTTGTAGGGACAAGCCCTCTGGCACCGCATGCAGCCCACCAGGGCGTTATGTGCGCTGGGATCGACCCACTCCGGGAAGGGCTCCGAATCGTCCCTCTCATTGAGCTGGGTCAGGCATCTCTCGGCCCGCATCATGAACTGCCCCTCCGCGATGGCGCCGGTGGGGCAGGCCCTCTGGCAGGCATCGCACCCATCACACCCGGGCAGCTGCTCGACCTCCTGCCATTGGTCCTCGTGGCAGGGCGCATCGCTGAAGAAGGCGGTGAGGCGGTGGAAGCTCCCGAACCTGGGCAGATAGGTGATGTTGTTCCTACCATACCTGACCAGCCCGCTCCGGGCCGCAAGCAGCCTCAGCGGGAGCCGGGCCTTGACGTATCGGTACGGCCCCGGCCTGAGGAGGTTATTGAGGGCTGCCAGGGCCTGACTGTCCATATCCTCGACGTCAGCGTAACCAGGGGGGACCGTCAGCGGTATGTCCTCTCCGTGCCAGCGCACGCTCACGGACAAGGAGGGCTGCGGCCTGGAGACCACCAGTATGGTCTGGGCGTCCGGAAGCTCCGGAGGCAGCTCGAAGCTTATCTTGGTCCCCAGCTCCTGATAGAAGGGCTCATCGAACCTCCCTTGGCGGTGATGCTCCTCGACCTCCTCCCTCAGCTCATGGAGGTGCTCGATGGATATCATCCTGAAGAAGCAGCCTCGATTATCGTTCTTCGGCCCTACCCTGATCTCGTCCACTCGTGTGCCCCCTCTAGCGGCCTACCTCCAGCAGCCGCAAAGGGTGATGGGCTTCACAGAGTTAATCTCTACCCCGAACGGTGTGGCAACGTCACACCTCCCCGAGGCGACCTTCGCCATCAGGGCCGCATGAGCATGCCAGAAGGGTCATCCTTCGTAAGAAAACGGGAGTTGCATCAAAAGCATCAATAACCGCCGGCCGAAATTAAAATTCGGTGGTCCAGATGGAAAGATACAACCTACTGGTGACCTTCCATCCCAACCAGGCAGGAACGGCGGAGAGGGAGGTAAGGAACAGGATAGAGGGTGCTGGTTACACCATAGAGCACATGGAGCATTCATGCGTGAACGGGGTGTTCTGCGTGCAGGTGGACGGTGACGCCAAGGAGCTGATAAAGAGCATCAGGAGGGAGTTCATGGACGCTCCCGAGATGCTCTACCACACCTTCCACTGGGTGCCCGTGGACACCTGGGTGGAGGCGACCGAGGAGGCGATGATCGAAGCGGTGAAGGAGGCCGCCGAGGGCATTGGGGACCATGAGAGCTGGAAGATGCACGTGCACAAGCGCCATCACCCCAAGCACTCCGAGGAGCTGATGCTCCTCCTGACGGACCCCATCATCAAGGGGAAGGTGGACCTTCGCCACCCTCAGAAGATAATTGCCGTGGAGGTTCTGGGACCGATGGCCGGGATATCCCTCCTGGAGAAGGACCAGATCATCGACGTGAACCAACTGAGGCTCGAGGTGGGTCTGACCCAGATAATCTGAGCCGTCTGAGACGGTGCGTCATCCGGAGGCGGAGGTGAGCATGGCCTTGATGTCCTCCACGCTGGGCACCATGCCCACGGCCTTCATCTCCCCGTTTATGTAGAGTATCGGCACGCGCATGGTCCCGCGCTTCTTTATCTCTTCAATATCTTCGATGCGCTCGATCTCCTCCTCCATGCCCAGCTCCTGCAGCGCCTGCTCGATGTTCCTCTCCAGGCGCTTGCACTTGGCGCACCCGATCACCAGCACCTCTATCTTCATGCCACGCCTCTCCCGTCCCGCTCTCGGCGTCCATCACGGTGTGATGCGTCAGGGCTGGACGTGATGCCAAAGGACGCGACGTAAAAATATGTATCCCCTCAATAGCTAAAAGAAAGGAAATGGGGAAAGGGTTTTCCGCTCCTGTCCATCACTTCTTGGTGATGGTCCCCGTGGCCTCCTTGATGATGGTCCCGGTGAGCTTCACCGTCCCGTCGGAGTTCTTCACCGTGCTCGATATGGTGATACCTCCCGAGGCCGCGTAGGAGCCCGCGGGCAGGGTCAGGGTGAAGGACTTGGTGGCGCTCCACAGGTTCGTCAGCATGTACTTGCTGTACACGCCCGTTTCCTTGATCACGGGTGATCCTGAACCGGTTACGACGATCATCTGCTTGTTGGTGGTCAGCGACGTCCCCTCGGAGGCGGTGTCCAGCGTGGCCGGGGTGATGGTGGGGTCCTGGTGGCGGGACGCCCCCATGGCCTTGAACATGTTCTCCGCCATCTGCAGGTTGTGGATCTGGCTGGAGAAGCTGGAGTACGACAATAGCTCCACGCAGAACCCGTACCGGGCAGCGCCGAAGACCGCGGAGTAGACCGCCGCCTGATCCGAACCGGCGACGTAGTTCTGGTACACCACGATGTGCGGGCGGTACTGGTCGGGGATGTTGTTCACGAACAGCATGGTGCTGATCACGTGGGACCGGAAGTCGGTGTTGTAGGACGGCACGGCCTTCCAGCCCTCCACCAGCGTCAGGTCGCAAACCATGGACAGGTGCAGCTGGGCGGTGTAGGAGTTCATGATGACGTAGCTCCAGTACCCGGAGGCCCGGGCCTCCTTGGCCAGGTTAAGGAAGCCGTCGTACACGAACATGGGCTTGGTGTTGTAGTCGCTCAGCAGCTGGTTGTACCCGTTGATGGAGTCGCACTGGTCGAAGAACACCCCGGTCGATCCCCACCACCAGCTGTTGTAATCGTCCTGGTTGATGAGGTAGTTACGGTATGCCGACGAGGCCGCGCTGGCCACGTAGTACCCGTTGGCGTTCTTGTAGGGGTGTCCAGCCGAGTCGTACAGCGCCCAGGCGCTGGGAACGGCCTTGGACGTAGGGGTCATCTGCTGCGCCGACTTGTAGTTCCAGTTGATCTGGTCGGCGTTCTTGCTCTGCATCGCCACCGTGATCTGGGAACCCTCCACGTAGCTGCGGATGGTGCTGTCCCAGGTGTTCATGTTCCCGAAGGTCAGGGGGAATATGTCGGTGCTGTGGCTGCCCCAGGTCTTGACGATCTTGGCCGAGACCCACTGGGCATAGCCCTCAGCGTGCCCCTGCGCCAGCCCGTCGGTGTACTTGTACGGACGAATGAACTGGTGGAACGTCTCCTGGGCCCCGGAGGCGATGCTCGGGACCTTGCAGTCCAGGGAGGTGTACTTCAGGGCGATGAACGATTCCCCTCCCCCGCCCATGTCCTTGGTCCACACCGGTGAGGAGATGTAGGCCTCTGTGTCGGAGAAGCCCCACTCCACGCCCAGCTGCCGCCCGGGGACCCGGACGTCCATGGCGGGAGCGTACATCAGGTACGAGGGATACCAGCCGCCCAGGCCGTTGGCCTTGGGCCAGTTCTCGGGGTACCCGGGAACGTAGCGGTGGTTCTTGCCGTCGGAGTACAGGTTGTACATCGATCCCTTGGCCGAGTACTCTCCCACGAAGTACGTGGTCATGACCTTGGACGTTCCGGGAGCGTAGGT
>MVRB01000058.1 GCA_002067635.1 Methanomassiliicoccales archaeon PtaU1.Bin030
GCGGCAATATGTGTAGATGACGGCCATGCGGTGCCTTCTGCCCGCCCTACCAGCCCTTTGCCAATAGTTGGATGGTAGAGGAGGTACGTTGCGAAGGAGGACCATGTCCAGAGAACCGATGTCCACTCCCAGCTCAAGCGTGGGGGTGGCCACGATGCAGTTGATCGATCCGTCCTGCTTTTTGAACTCCTTCTCCACCCACATTCTCTCTGCAGCAGGCACTTGGGCGGTGTGCTCCCGAGCTCGTACCATCTCGAAGTCCGAGCGTAGCAACGAGATGTTGTAATCCTCCTCCGACGGACGAACGCTATGGACATGCCCATGGCAGTTCTTGTTGGTGCAGGCGTGGTTCGGAGTGTCTCTGGTGTGGACGCGACCGCATACCGAACAGGGGAACCGAACGTCCTGGGGCACGACACCAATCTTGGACGAGTCCACCTGGTAAACGTGGGCCAGGGGCCGTGGGCTCATGCCCGAGCTTTTCAATACCACCGGCACCAGCAACCCCAGGTCTTTGGTCAACAGGTCCCAAATGTCCCGAAGTAGATCGTTGATGTCCTCCTTGTCCACCCCCCACTTCTTGACGAAGGACCTGGCGAAGGTCTCTCCCTTGGAGGAGTTGAAACCACTCACGAGGGTCGGACTGTCCCCCTCCTCCTTGAGGTACTTCAAACCCTTTGGGGGCAGGTCCATGAAAGGCAGGAAACCCCTCTGGACCTCCTCCGCCCCGGGATGCCAATAGTGGGAGAAGATGTCTTCTTTCTCATCGTAAAAGATTCGCGAGCGGCGGAGGACGTCGAGCATCGTCTCTATACCGCACACGATCTGGTCTGTAGGCAATCGATACCTTATCGCGATCTGCTGTAGCTTGTCGCTCCTCTCGTCCAGGCCGAAGTACATGACCCTGGCCTTCCCCCAGGTTTCCAAGGATTCTCGCTGAGAGAACGAGGTTACGAACTCCCGGATGATGGCGATGCGGAGGAACTTCTCCATGGTCTTCTCAAGCTGGGAGCTGTACGCTTCAGCCACGAGATCAGCGAAGACCTCGGGGGCCACAGCCTTCGCTAAGTTAAGATCCTTCAACAATCGAGCGCTGAGCGCCTTCTGAACGTCCCCGATCGATTGGGGGCTGTCAGAACCTTCGAGGGTATCGTAGATCATATGCCGAAGTCTGTACCTTCGGGCGTGGTCGGCCATCCAGGCGGCTTGGAACGCCGCGTCCTGTCGATTGTCGGCGAACACTATAAGCTTGCGATTATCGGTGGCCTCGGAATTTATCATGTCCTGGGCCAGGATGTGGACGTCGGCCACGGTGCTGGCGGTGAGCTCGCGCAGGGCCGATTGGGTACCCCCTCTGCCTCCATAAGCGCAGCTGGGGCACCGCTTGATGTTGCCATGCTGCTTGAGGACGTATACGGGAAGGAGAGAGTTGCTTCTTGCGCATGCAGGGTTCAGGCAACGAGGGGAGATGTACTTGTGGACCGTACCGCAGAAGCGACAGATGAGCGCCTCATCGCGTTTGGTATCCAACCGATCGGAATATGGCTCGATGCCCTCGAAGTCCTCCAGCTCGCTGACGAACCTGTTGGTGATAGTGATCTTGGTCCCGCATCCCTGCTGGGTCCTGGGCCAGTAGACGTTGTCGCCCTCAATGAGGCCGCCCACCAGGCCCGAATCCTCGGTAACGTTGTCCATGAACAGCTCGAAGTAATGCTGTCCGCAGTTAGGACAAGTGACCACAGTATGAATGGCATTGGGATGCAAGCTCGGGTCGCTGTCAGAGGCCTTCTGCTTGGAGAAGAACAGCTTGGCCTCCGTTCCACAGTTCCCTGGGAGGAGGATGGCCGCCGCTCCCGCCAGACCTCGGACGAAGAAGTGGATCTGCGGCCTGAGGAGGGGAGAGCCATTCTGCTCGGCGGCCGCCCCCAGTGCCATGTACAAAAGTATCTCGGAGGCGGCGATCGACGCAGGGTCCGTTCTTCCTAGGCGGTCCCGCACCCTCCCGACGGCATCCTGGAGGGACAGGGGCTCGCTCAGCGTCTCGTATATCGCCTTGACCACGGCGTTGGAGTGAAGAGCATGGTAGAGGGATGAACGCCATTGCGGATCGGTCTTGACGATCTGCCCGGTGGCTCGTTTTATTACCGATGCGATGCGAACTGGATCGTCCTCCCTCAAGGCTTCCATCGCTTCCTCGAATAGGGTTAGAGACCCGTTGCCCAGAGGAGGGGGGTCGATGAGAGATCCACCCCATTCTTGTTCCTCGTAGATCTCCTTGACGAGAGAAACATTGTTGGGATCGACGCCGAAGAAGCGGTGAGCGAACTTCCTCGCCGCCTCCTGACCTTCGACCGGATCGACGATGGTGGCGCTGGTGCCGATACATATAACATCGTCGGATCTCTTGTTGCAGAAGGCCCTGATCCTGCGAATGAGGACGGAGACCTCGGCGCCCCTTGCACCTGTGTAGGTGTGGGCCTCATCGAACACCAGGAAGCGCAACGGTGCGTTCTCGAACATCCCCAGGTCCTTCCCCCTGGTCATCAGGTACTCGAGCTGGTTGACGTTCGTCAGGAGGATGCGGGGAGGGTCCTCGCGCATCTCCGTCTCGCTTATTCTCTCCTCCCAAGGGGCGATGGCCATGTTGGGGAAGGGTTTTACTTTCTCCCGATACTGGGGGATCTTGTCGCGCCCTTCCCCTCTTTGCATTTTAGTAATGTCCACGGCCTCGGACGATTCCTTGGGGGTCGAGCCGACATATAGTCCATATGTGATGCCTGTACCAGCCAGTAGGACACGAAGACGCTCAAGCTGGTCTATGGCCAGGGCGTTCATAGGGTACACGAGGATTGCGACGATTCCGTGAGGAGCGCTCTCGTCCCTCAGCCTGAAGCAATGGTCGAGGATAGGGTAGAGGAACGCCTCTGTCTTACCTGACCCAGTACCGGTTGATATTAAGCAATGGTGACCAGCGGTGACCGCATTGAACGCTGCCTCCTGATGCGCGAACATGACGGGATGCTCTGCTATACCGGCGACCGCTGGGTGTAGACGGCCTTCTTCGACCAATTTCTTTAGGCTCTTACCTTGCCGGAAAGAACGAGACAGGGAGACATATGGCCCTTTTACTAACTGGGAATCTGCTGATTCGTCGGTCAGCATCTCCTTCGCTTGTCGGGCCATGTCCGGGTCGGAGAGGGGGAAGGCGGTCAGCTGGTACCGAAGGAACTGTCGATTGACGTCCTGGGCGAAAGCGATCGGGTTGATGGTCATTTACCCTCCTCTTGAAAGTCTAATAGACTGGCTTGGGGCGAGGGTTGTGATATGGTGCTCATAGCGGCCTTGTCCAGAACGCTCTTGACGCTTATATCCTCATTCGGAGAACGAGAACTCTCCTCTAACCTCTTCATGAACTCCTCGAACCCCTTCTCACCGAGGATGTTGCGGGCGTGCATCTCGCACTCCTTCCAGCTCTCTTCAGGAGTCCCCTCGAGCTGCCAGTCGAGGAATCGGGGACCAAGCTTGGACGCCACCTCGTACTCGGTGCCGTTTGGATCGTCGAAGTCGATGGTGCCGTCCTCACGAACGGAGAACCTGAGCTTCTCTGGAATCATCCAGCCCTCACCGTTGTTGAGTTCGCAAAAGTGCTTATAGCCCACCCTCTTCAATTCTTTAAATGCGGCGAGAGCGAGTGTTGTTTGGCGTATCTCCAGAGGTTTCTCTTTATCAATCCGCCAAAAGCCTTTAGGATCATTAGGCTCGTTACGCAATATCCATGCGTAGTCTAATTCAGACAATCCGAATAATTCTGCGATAATGGCCTCGATATTTGATTTTATTCTTATTCTTTCATAGTCTGTAAGCGCCTTATACTGAATGAGATGAATTGATTTAATTGTCGGATATGAGGTAAGGAGTTCAAGCCATATTGGAGAAAATCGTTTATGTATCAAGGTAAGACGGGCTGCGTATTTTGCCAGTTGTTCCATTGACTCCCGACTAAGGAGACCGTAATTTGGTAAACTTAAATTTTCCAAAATGAACCAACTTAAATGAAGACCGCCTAAGGCAAAACGTGTTTGAAAATCAAAAACAAAACTATTTAGAACAGATGATAAAATCAAGGGTTGAATAGATCCTTTCTCCCCACTGGTCAAAATCGATGCAGAGTGACCATATGGAAATCCCTCCATATAAGTAGAAATCATGGACCTTGAGTTAGTTGACGATGTAATATCCATAAAACAGACCTTTGGACCGACATTATATCCATTCGACCCTGTCATCAGAGCGGGCGACATTAGGTATTGAGGTTGGATCATCTTGTTTGCGAACGGAATTGAGACCCAAACTGAAGACCTTCCCTTTCCACTCACCCATCCTTTTGAGAATGGGTCGTATTGATCAATCGACCTACCCTCCATAAAGGGGAGAGCGTATTCACCTTCTGTTCCCACCACCTTTCCTTTAAATTCTAGACTTTTAAGAGTTTTTTTACACCACCACCTGCCATATTCATCCGATTCATAACCTCGTTCCTCCCACCACTCCCTAGGCGGGAACATCCAGGAGTCATTGGTCATGTCAAACTCTCTGGAATACTTGATTCCCCAGCCTTCGGGTCCGTCATCCCCCAACAGCACCGAGTTCTTGTAGATCTTCTCCAGGATCTCCAGGTCCTTACTGCTCCTGATCTCCAATATCGACTTGCTCTTGGGGCTGAACTTGTCGATAAGCTCGATCGGGTAATCGATCGACCACGGGTCCGCGTGCTCCCAATCCGCCAGGTCATGCCTCATGAACGCCGTCTTGATGGCGGTGGTCTTCCCGCCCTTCTCCACGATCACGGGGCAGAACTTAAAGCTGGAATGAATCTGGAATATCTTCTTGCGGTTCTCGAAGCAGAAGATCCATTCCCATTTTGACCCGTGGAGGAACAGCTGCCTGAGCTCCATCGTCCCCTTGTCCGTATAGATGCCGGACGGTACGATGTGACCGATGCGCCCTCCCTTACATGCCAGAGTATGGGAGTGTTCCAGGAACAGCTTGTACGTGTTGATGTCCCCCGAGCCTTGGTATCGGAAGGGATGGGTTGCGTCCGCGAAGGAAGCATGTCGCGCTCGCTCCTTCCTCCATACATCATGTAATTTGTCCGCCTCGCGACCTCTGGTCAAAAGGACCCTCTCTCCTCCCTTCCCCTCATCGACGGGGTCTCCGAAGGGGAACGCGGCTCTCTTGACCCAGTTGGTCATGGCGTTGAACGTCGCGTTGTATGCTACCCAAGCCTCCTCTATCGCTCGGTCCCTTTGGAACAGTTCCTTTTGGTGGGACAACGCCTCCTGCTTCCCGTACGTTCGGTAGATCGGATCGTACAAAGTGAAGAACTCCTTGGAGACCGGCTTGCTCGCTTCCCAGGGCGGATTGCCGACCACGGCATCGAACCCTCCCTTGCCGGTGATGAAGACGTCCGGGAACTCCAGCTCCCAGTGGAAGAACTGCATATGTCTCGCTACCTTCCTGGCCCGGTCCAGAACGGAGGTAGGGGTGGAGTAAAAGTTCTGAGGTGTCGGCATGTCCGCATCCAGCCACTCCCCGGGCCAGAACCACACCGCGCACCACAGGTCGAAGCGGTCCCGCAGGGCCCTCAGTCCCTCATCCTTTTGGATCCTGTCCCGATAGAATACCTCGCGACGCTCATGCCCATCCCCCGATAACGGGATCTCATGCAGCTCCTCGAACAGCTGGACGGCCCTTTCGAAGATGGCCTGGACCTCGACATCGTTGCCATACTCCCAGCTCTCCAGGGTCCTCTGCCCCCGGATTATCTTTGCCAGCTCCGGTCTCACCTGCTCGTTGAAAATGGCCTTGATGCGCCCGGTCCACTCCCCCTTGGCATGGTGAATCCCCACATGATCCTTATCTCCCCCCTCTCGTTTCCAGGCCATCAAAGGATACTCTTGGAACTGGTCGAACCAGCACCCGATGAGCGAGTTCCCCGCCTTCAGTTTGTGGTCGAGGAACCCGAACGGCAGCTCTCGGTCCATGGTCTCTATCCATAGGGACAGCTTGGCGAGCTCTACCGCGAGAGGATTGATGTCCACGCCGTAGATGCACCTCTCCACCACGTAGCGCTTCAGCTGCGCCTTGGTCGAGGTCTCGAAGAGCTCATCGTCGATGCTCCTCTTGACGAGCTCCTCCTTTACCTGAGCTTCCGAAGGTTTTCCGAAGGGCAGGACGATGGCCGTCCCTTCCCTTGTCTTCTTGAACCTGTTCCTGCTCAGGAGGCTCTCGTACAAAGCATCGGTGACGTAGTTGAGAGAGGCCACCAGGAAGCTTCCCGATCCCATGGCGGGATCGCATATCTTCACCGACAGGATCTCCTCGGGCGATTTGGGCGTCAGCTTCCTCTTGCCGTCCTCCTCCGAGATCTTGTAGAGCAACGGCTCCAGCGTCCGGCGTACCGTGGGAACGGCAAGCTGCGGTTTGGTGTAGAACGTGCCTGAACCCTTCCTCGTCCCACTGCTGCGGATGAGGTACGTTTCACCCGGTCGAACGATGTTCAAGATGAGGCGCCTCGCCGCCTGGTCCTTCTCCTTCTCGTACAGGAACTTGTTCTTCCCCCTAGGTTTCCTTATCAGTCCTGCCGCCTCGGCCGCCTCCCGGGCCCATTGCCTTACCTGTTCGTCGATCTCACCCGGCATGCCTGGCTCCTGCTCCAGCAGCTCGCTCACGAGCTCGTCCTCTTCCAGGCTCCCCGTCTCTACATCCGTCGCAGGCTCCTCTGGCTCGGCCTCCGGTTCGTCCTCGCCCTCCATGCTCTTCTCGGCCTTCTCCTTCGTCAGCTCCTTGATCAGGTCCCTCAGCTCGTGGGGGGCGGTCTTCCTCAACAGGGAGAAGGGGAGGGCGGGCTGCTGACCTATGTTCAGGAAGACCATTGCCTCGTCCTCTGGACTGACCTTCCTTAGCTTGTAGTCCAGCAGACCTTCGTACATCATTCCGATGTACTCCGTCCTCAGGTCCGAAAAGTCGACAGGTCCGCTGACCACTTTGGTGCTACGACCGACCTTCGCTCGCGTCCTTCCGATCTTGAGCAGGCGGAGCAAGCGGAACACCGTCAGATCGCTTATTTCCGTACGAGCGTCCTCGAACATGGATAGGGCGCGGGGGACCGGGTCCGAGCTGTAGGCATCACCTTTACGGAACAATCCCCCACCGTAGGCAGTGATCGGCAACAGCGCGCTCGATGAGCCCTCGTGGATCAGGCGGAACATCGCCAGCAGGCGAGGCCAGGAGTGATAATGCTCTTCCAATGCTGCCTCTCCTTCGGACTTGGCGGCCTTGTTCAATTGAGCAAAGAGACCCTCGATGCCGTAAGAAGTGTTGTACAGCTCGTTGCCCTTCGGCAATAGGTCCCGCGATTCGGCGAAGAGCGCCACTACCGTCCGCATGACGATCCTGATGGAGGCCTGGTACAACGCCTCCAGCTGCTCCTCCTCCGGAATATCTTTCCCCGATTCGGGGTCCTTACTAAGGACGGACGACAGTTCGGTGTTCGTTCTGATCGACCGGTCCAACGCCAGGAGCAGCTCCTCCACCGCCATCCTGGTCTGTTCTCCAAGGACCTGCGACAGCTCTCCCTGCCGGTTGCGGCTCTCAAGAACTGCCTGGTACAGAGGATGGTCTACACCATCCCGCTTGTTGACACCCCAAGGACCGCACAACGAAAGGAATCCCGCCAGCTGCTCCTTTCCCAACGCGTCCTCGAACCACCGTTCGACCTCCCACTCGATCCAGCAATCGTGGTCCAGACCGGCATAGACGAGACGGAATTGCCTGCCGTTGGTCAGGACTCCTAACTTCACGCCAGTGTTGCGCAAAAGTTCCAGCAGTTTGCTGTATTCGTTCCTTCCCCGCCCCATCCCTACGTTCTTGGAGCTGGCATCGATTTTGACCAAATACCGCGGGAAGGCGGCAGAGCCCTGCCACAGCAGGACTCGTTCCGGCCGCAATGCCTCCTTAGTGATGGAGGTCGATTTGAACGCCGGGACGACCTCCGGCCCCTTCTGCCAATTGGATCCCTCATGACCGAGAAAGTCCTCTAAGACCGAGTCCACCCACCTTCTGATGAAATTATGATCGGTTTCCTCCTGCTCGAGGGAGGCTACGAACCTGGCATACTCGTCCCGCAATCGTAGGTACTTACGTTCCTCGATCGGTTGGAGCCCGGAGGCCAGGAACTCGCTCAACACCGAGGGGGAGATGAGCATGCCGTTCTGCCGAAGCTCGGAGAACCACACATGGTCACCGTTATCGATCATCACGCACCTCCATCATTGATCACGACCCGGACGGCAGCGGTCTGCACATCCACCCCGCCCTCAGCTATGGTGTAACGGTTGGGGAGGACCTTTTCCACGAACCTTGTTCTTTCGAGGTCCAATCGTTCGATCATCGCCTCGATAGGGGCCCTCTGCCGTTCCCATTGCGCATCCTCGAACATGGCCTTGACCTCCTTGAAGTACTGTTGGTTCTCCTCGTTGAGCTCATCGGAGAAGGTCATCTGCTTCGCCTTTTCCTCGGCCTCCTCCAGTTCGCGGCGGAGCTTGTCCAGCGATCGTTTATCGGTCCCCTCGAGCAAAGAACGGCGGCGCAGATCATAGAGTTCGTCCAGCTCCTTCTTCTGTCTTTGCAGTGCGTCCGCCAGGTCTCTCTCGGTCTTCTTCTCGATCTCGTCTGCCAATGCGACCTTAAGCTTGTTAGCTGCTTCTACGGCCTTCATCCAGTCATGGCGGACCTTGGTAATCCGCTCTTTCATCTCTTCCTCGGCCAACCTCGAGCTTGGTATGTCAAGAAGAGAATAATCGATGGAACAAGTGCCTGAACAAGACACCGTGAGCGGTACCTCCATCAATCCGTGGTGGAGACGCTCCCCTAGCTTGTTCCTCACCGAGATGATGAAGGAGAATACGAAAACCGATGCGACCTCGGGGGGAAGCCGTCCTCCCGCCAACGTCCAGCGGTTGATCTTCGACTCCTGGGATGGCATCCACAGGCGGCGTCGGAAGGAGGTAAGGGACCTTTCCATGATGGGGTGTCCGAGCATCAACAGATTCGTGTCCTTGAGCGGACGGAACAGTCGGAAACCGTTCTCCACCACCTCGATGCGATCTGGGGAGAACACCATCTTGGGCTGGGCTCCGGCGAACTCTCGCTCCTTCAACAACAAGGACGTCTCGACCAGACGTTTCCATCGTGGCGGCACCTTGCTGAACGACCGGACACCATCACTCACCAGTGTGACCTCACCGCCGTCCAGCACCACCGCCTCGGACAGTAGTTGTGCAATATTGTCTTCGTTCAGGTGCAACCAACGTCTCGTCGTTTCATATTCGCGAATAGAGTCTTCATAGTTCTTCTCGTCGCTGGCGACACGACTCTTCAGGTCAGCCCTGTCCTGGGCGACGTTTTCAGTGACCTTGACCCGCCTGTCGACCTCCTTCGTATCCACGTTTCCAAGGGCGAAATAGTCCATGACCGTCTCATCGAGGACCTTGCCCACCGAGCCCAGTTCGTCGCGGACGGTATGGACCTTCCTGGCAACGTAATCCAGGAACTTGAGGTCCTCTATCTGGTCGGACACGAAGTGATGCACCGTCACGTCCCGGTACTGCCCGTGTCGGTCCACCCTTCCATTCCTCTGCTCCATGCGCATGGGGTTCCAAGGTATCTCCTGATGGATGACGTAACGACAGGAGGTCTGCAGGTTCAGACCTTCCGAGGCGGCGTCCGTGGCCACCAAGATCCGGAGATCGGAGGTGGGGTCATTGAACTGCTCCTTCACGCTCTGCCGGACCTTCGCCTCCGCCCCACCATACAACGTCTGGAGGGCCGGGGCGGTGATCCTCTCCCGTCGGAATCGCTCAATCAGATAGTTCATGGTGTCCTTGTATTCGGTGAACACGATCAACCGCTCATCGGGATGGAATCTCTTACCTTGTTGCAGGTTCTTGCGCACCCATTCTAATAAGCGGTCCCACTTGCGGTCCTCTGGCAGCGCGGTCATCCTGTCAAGAGGCTGTCTGGTGGCTTCCAACGTCCATCCGTTCTCCTCCAATGCCGTGGAGACGGCACGTATGTAACCCTCCAGCGTTTTACTGTATCTCTTGAGCCAGGCCGCTCCGTGTCGGACGGCATCAATCTCGCGCTGGTCCTTCTCATCGTCCTCGGCGACGGGTTGTTCCGCTCTTTCCCTCGATTTATTGGCATCCTCGTAACCGAAACCCTCGAGGTCGAACCCCTCGACATGGTTCCACCACGTCCTAGCGAATGCGTAGGAGCTGGATAGCAATCTCTTGGTGAGGAGGGTGAAAAGGAACTCCCCCAATATCCTCTCCTTCTTCCCTATGCGGGCAAGCTCCTTGCGAGCGCCTAAACGGTACCTCCTCATCTCTTGATAGAGATTCACCTCCACGGGGGTCAGCTCGATGTGTATGCCAAGGATGCCCCGCTTTGCGAACCGAGGTCGTTCGCGGCCTTGGTTCAGCTCCTCTTTCATTCTTCGGACCATGACGAGCTGCAGCTGTTTCCTATCGTCCTCGTTCAGTTTGGTCTTCTGTTGGAACCTAATTGGATCAAGGAGTTCCAATAGTCCGGTGAAAGAGACGGTGTAACCATTGTGGGGCGTGGCGGTCAAGAACAGATGATGCTCGAATAGGAGCGTCACATTTTTCAGCATGGTGTATCGTTCGCTTTGGTCCCTGAAACGAGGAGAGAAGTTGTGCGCCTCATCGACAATGAGCAGGTCCCAGGGAAGCATCGCTGAGGCCTTGGACAAGAGGCTCTCCGAACCACGCAACATGTTCTTCCAGACATCCTGTTGTTTCAGATAGTCCATTGAGGTGATGATGCGAGGGTGTACTGTCCAGGGATTGGCGTCCATGCCCAACTCGCGCTGAATGGAATAGACCTGCTCACTGTCGAGGATAGTGAAGTCCAGATTGAACTTCTCCCTCATTTCGTCCTGCCACTGGACCTGGAGCGAGGAGGGACAGATGACCATGATCCTGCGGATACGGCGTTGGCGGATGAGTTCTTGAACTATCAGCCCCGCCTCTATCGTCTTACCAAGTCCTACATCATCAGCTAAGAGCATGTTGACCCGAGGCATGGAAAGAGCTTGTAGAACCGGGAACAACTGATAGTCCTCCACCTGAACGGAGCAGAACCATGGACTGAGGATCGGTAAACGCTCGCAGTGGACGCCCTTCACATCCGACCAGAATCTTGTGTTGGACGTCCATCTCAGAGCGTTAATGAAGCTTTCGAAACGATCGGGCTCATCCGGTCTCGAGGCTGGATCATCGATAGCAGGGTTATCGAGGACCTTGAGAACGTTAGCGTTGAGCTCCCGCTCCCAGATCAGGCGGTCCTCCGCAGGATGCTCGTACCCATCGACATAGTCCACCTCCACTAGGTTCAATCTGCCCTCTGAGGTGTCTTCGATAGGGACTACGTTCCTAATGATGCCTGGCCTCTTTCGGACAATGACATACTTACCCACTTCTGGTACTTCCATAATCAGTTCACCGTGGTGGCAGAGTGGCCGAAAGCCGTTCGTTTATCAGAAAATCACAAATATGCGACCTCATCCTAGAACCCGAACCCCTAAACACAATTATCCTCAGTAATAAGGCATGACTTATCCAGGGTTAAACCCTCCACTATGCATTATACAACTCTATAATGAATGTACGTTACATCAACTATCCATTCTTCGGGAATGCTTGGGACCGTGGAGGGGACTATTTTAGGATTCGAACCTTAGCTTGGCCGAAAATGCGAATATGCTCTTTGGAACCTATTTTGTATCCATAACAATTGCTTTATCTATACCG
>MVRB01000059.1 GCA_002067635.1 Methanomassiliicoccales archaeon PtaU1.Bin030
GGTCACCAACCGGTCACCGGAGCCCCGGGCCCACTGGTTCTCCTGATCGGTAAGCTGTTGGAGCGACGGCAGGGATAGGTTACACCGGTCACAGGGGGCCTTCTGAGATACGTTATTATGTGCTCTGAAGGCTATATCGAAATTGGCCATAATTTATCGTGGTCAGCAACACCCTCGAAGAGGCGCCTCGCTCTGGCCAATGATCCTTCGCTGCTCAGAAGGGTTCCGAACATCCCGTGGGATCACCGCTCTCCGAGCATTCCCTCCAAAAGCTCCCTCAGAACCTTGACGGGCATATCGGGCACGGAGATGTACGTGGTCCTCCCTCCGGAGGGATCGCCGGTTACCTTCGTCTCCACCAGCCCCTCGTTGGCGAGCTGCTGCAGGTAAGCCCAGAACTGAGTATGGCCGCGTGCCCTCTCCCCGTACTCCTCGGCAGCGATCTTGTAGGCGGTCTCCACCTCCCGCGTGGTCACGTAGGCCTGCTCCCGGGATGCACGGGCCACCGCCAGTAGGACCAGCTTCTTCTGCACGTCGAGCACCTCGATCTTGGAGCTGGTCACCACATTGTAGGTGAGCGCCTTGGCCGTGCGCACGTTCTCGGGGGTGACCTGCTGGCTCCCCTCCTCCTCGGCCAGCATCCCCGCCTTCTCCAAAATTTCGATGGCGAATCGGGCATCGCCCAGCTCTCCGGAGGCGTCAGCGATCAGCTCGATGGTGCTCTGAGGCACCGTCCCCGGATAGAACGCCAGGTACACGCGAGATGCCACGATGTCCTTCAGCTCCTCCGCGGTGTACTTGTCGAAGATTATGGCGTTGGCCCTCCGGAATGTGGACATGGACGCCGGGTCCAGCATGTCAAGGAGGTACTTCTGGGAGATCAGGATGAGGGACATCGAGGCCTTCCCCCCGACCTTCTCCTCATCGAAGCGCGAAAGGAGGTAAATCAGGTCTCCCACGCCCTTGCGCAGGAGCACGTCCGCCTCATCGAGCACGACCACAAGGTGTACCTTCAGGCGGTCCAGGTGCTTGTGCAGGGTCCGCAGCATCTCCGCAGTGGAGAAGCCCCGGTCCGGAAAGCGCTCGTCGAAGTGGGTTACCAGGCGGAGCAGCACGCTGGACTCGGTGTTGCGCTGACGGCAGTTGACCACGATGAAGTCCATGGCCTTCCCCATGTTCGTCCCCTCCTTGACCAGGTCCAGGCAGAAGCGCTTGCTGGTGGCCGTCTTACCGGTACCTACGTTGCCTATGAGGAAGGCAGTCTGCGACACCCCCGATTCCAGCACCGGGCGGAACATCATCCACAGCCGGTCCATCTGCTTCTCCCTGTGGACCAGCTTTTCAGGCACGTAGTCGAAGGAGAGCTTGGAGGGGTCCTTTAGCACCCTGGCCGCTCTGCTTGTATGAGGGGCGGTCACTTTCGCCTCACCCTGATGTATCCCGAGCAGGGGATGATCTCCAAACCGTGCTCCTCGAAGCGGTCGGCCACCAGGTTCGTCCCCAGGGAGTCGGAGGCCATGTGGCTCGCCACAACCAAGTTGATATGGTTCTTCCTGGCCTCCTCGCGGTGGCTCTCCGGCGCGTGCATGCACATGACCGTGCCTATGCCTGAGCGGGACAGCTGCTCGTACATCTCCTTGGGCGCGGCCGTGCCCCCCGCGAACTTCACGGCGATGCTTCCGGCCTTGCGGTCGCGGCCCCCGACGAAGATGGCCGGCGGATTGCACTCCCTGATGGCATGCTGGTACTCAGGCAGGGTGGCGAGAAGGTCCAGCAGGTCACCCAGTTTCTCAGGCTCCCTCTCGTCGACCAGCCGCTGCATGAACTGCTGGCCCAGGAGATCGCAGGGCTGGTGCAGGCACATGTAGGGAATGTCCAGGAGGCGGCATGCGTCCACCGTCTGGGCATGGTTCTGGGAGTGGATGGCGCACATGACCTCGTGGATCCTCGGGCCCAATATGTCCTCCGCTATGGTCACAGGCACACCCCAGGAGCGCATCATTCTCTCCTGTACAGGCATGACCTTGTGAAGAGCTGCATGCGCCCGGCCATGGGGATGGTGGCTGATGACGGCGTCGATCTTCCTGCCCCTCTCTCGCAGCCGGTCGGCGAGGAGTACCTCGGCCGAGGAGATATCGATGCCCCACATGACCGTGGAGACCTCGGTGTCCCCGTCCCCGCACAGGATACGGCTGTCCGCGTACGGATTCCATAAGCTGTCGTCGTCGAACATGTCCTTTCCGGCGGCATCGAGCGCATCGTACGCCCTCTTCGTCTGTAAGAGAAGGGTCTCGAGCTCCTCCCCCTTCCTGGGGTCGGCCTCCATGGCCACCTCCACCGCCAACCGGTAGTATTCTGACAACCGCATGCTATCGGCCGAATAATCCTCCTGCCACAATATAACATGTTGGTGCGGTGGGGCGTTTTCAGGGAATGGTAGATATCAAGTTCTGCCATCAGAGTAAGAAAGAACAGGGGAAAAGATTGGAAAGGGGCCGTGAGGCCGTTGGATCAGGGAGAGCGAGCTCCCGGGATCCTTCGGTTCCGCTTGTTCAGCCGAACAGGGCGGAAAGTCCAGCGGCGGCTTCCTCCTCGCTGACTTCCGGCTTCTTCTCTTCTTCCTTCTTCTTCTCCTTGTGCTCGGCCGGAGCAGCGGCGGCAGCGGGAGCTGCAGCAGCGGGGGCAGCGGCAACAGCGGCCGAGGCGATGGCCTCGTCGATGTTAACGCCCTCGAGGGAGGCCGTAAGGGCCTTTACCCTGGCGGCGTCCGGCTCAACACCGGCGCTCTTCAGGACGTTCGCGATCGCATCCTCGTTGACAGTCTTTCCAGCGGCGTGAAGGACCAAGGCGCTGTATATGTACTCCATTTTTATTCCTCCATTGAATAGTTCTCATCCGAATAAAGCACTAAGGCCTGCAGCAGCTTCTTCCTCGCTGACCTCGGGCTTCTTCTCTTCCTCTTTCTTCTCTACCTTCTTTTCCTGAGGCGCAGGCGCGGCAGCCACGGTGAGCTGCTGCTTCAAACGGTCATCCTCCAGCCCGGGGACACGGGCGGCGATGGCGAGCATCTCCGCCCGGGCCTTTGCCAGGAGGGGACCTATGGTGTCCTTTGTGGGGATAGCCGCCTTGACACCGATGGCAGAGGCTCCACGATAGGCCTTGCCCAGCAGCGGACCTATGGTCTGCCTGGTGGGGTAGACGATGCTCACACCCAAGGCGGTTGCGTTCCTGGCCGCGGTGGCCAGCATGGTCGGGTAATAGCCAACCGGGACGTTGAGGATATCCCTCTCGTAAACGATGCCATCCTCGAAAGCGCCCTTCAGGTCCATACCGACGATCATGGGTAGGATCTCGAGCTTGGGAAGGATCTTGGCGAGCTCTTCGGAGACCTTGTGGCCTTTCTCGACCAGGACCTTGTCCTTGCGGATGACGATCTTGCCGCCCTCGATGGCTGCGGGAATTCCGGCCTTCTGCAGCTCGCCCACTATGGGGCCGGGCTTGAAGGGCGTCTCACCCTCCTTGACGACGATGTCCTCTGGGGCGATGTCGCCGGGCTTGGCGGGGGCCTTAGACTTGGTGGCCTCCATCTGCTGGAAGAGCTTGAAGGGGTTCATGGGGGTGGCGACTACAGCGCACTGCCCGCCGACGAACGACTTCAGCTTCTCCAGGCCAGGCTTCTGCTTCGCCGCCTCATCGATGGCGATCAGGAGGAGATTGTTCCTGGTCATCATGACGGAGGCGAACTTCCTCATCCCATGACGCATATCCTGCATCTGAGGGGAC
The DNA here is from genome assembly GCA_002067635.1 of Methanomassiliicoccales archaeon PtaU1.Bin030. Taxonomy (GTDB): domain Archaea; phylum Thermoplasmatota; class Thermoplasmata; order Methanomassiliicoccales; family Methanomassiliicoccaceae; genus UBA6. The sequence continues at coordinate 3,784 of MVRB01000059.1, forward strand.
GGGATCCCATGGATATCGACGATGGCGACGACCGGGTTCTTAACCATGACGTCGGCGAGCTCCTTGACCTTTGCTTTCTTCCAAGATGCTACGTGTGCCATATCGAAGCCTCCTAGAGCAGTCTCTCCGACGGACCCATGGTCGTCTTGACATAGGCCGAGTCAATGTTCATCTTGCCTTTCTCTAACTTGCCGATTACCCTCTTAAGGATGGCATCGACGTTCTCTGCGATCTGCTCGGGGGTCATGTCCACCGTTCCCACGGGAGCCTGGAACGTCTTGCGGTCCTTGGTGCGGACCGAGACCGACTTGCGCAGGTTCTCGATAATGGGCTTGGGGTCAGCCCCTGGGGGTATGGGCTTGGGCATCTTTCCTCTCGGCGCGAGGACGATACCCAATCTCTTACCGATCTGGGGCATCAAGGGGGCCTCGGCAATGAAGTAATCGACCTGAGAGGCGACCTTCTTGGCCTGCTTCTTGTCATCGGCGATCTTCCCCAGCTCGTCCGGAGTTATCACCATGTCAGCGACGTCCTTGGCCTTTGCGGCCAGTTCGGCGCCCCCTATGACGCAGACCCTAAGCGCCTTCCCCCTTCCATGTGGCAGAACAACGTCTTCCTGTATCCTGTTCTTGGGAACGGACAGGTCCACATCCCTGAGGTTGATGGCCAGGTCAACGGTCTCCTTGAAGTTCCTCTTGGGGGAGGACTCAAGGGCCTTCTTGACGGCCGCTAGGGTTGTCTTCTCTACCAAATAACATTCCTCCTGTAGTGCAATTGAGCAGTGAAGCTCTCCTACAGTGCGGTCTCCCTAAGAAAACAATCCTTTAAATAGTTTTTTGTAAAAGGGTTTGCGGCCGTCTCACTCGGTGAGCTGCTGGTCGAACTTACCGGCCAGTATCTCGGAGCGGGCTACCTTGGAATCCATCCCCTCGATGGTCACGCCCATGGAGGTGCAGGTTCCCACGACCTCAAGGACCTTCATCTTCAGGTCCTTCCCCATGAGGGAGTCGCCCTTCATCTGAGCGATCTTTATGGCCTGAGCAATGCTGAGGTTACCGATCTTGTTGGCCTTGGAGGAGCCGCTCCCCTTCTCCACGCCCAGCTCCTTGGTGATGAGCGAGGACGTTGGGGGAGTCCCTACCTTGATCTCGAAGTCCTTGGTCTTGGAGTCGATGATGATCTTAACGGGGACCTTCATTCCGTCGAAGGCCTTGGTCTTGTTGTTGATCTCCGCCACGATCTTGGGGATGTTCACACCGAGGGGGCCGAGGGCCGGTCCGAGCGGCTGGCCGGGGGTGGCCCTGCCTCCTTCCACTAGTACTTCCACTGTATCTGCCATATAGCTTCACCTTTCTTTCTCTAGAACCCTAACGTGATCTCCTCTGACCGTCACCGGGATGGGGACCATGGCCTCGAACAGCTCCACGGTGATCTCTTCCTTGGCCTCGTCGATGTTCTGGACCCTGGCCTTCTCGCCCTTGAAGGGTCCTGCCACCAGCTCCACCACGTCGCCCTCCATGATCCCGGAGACCAGGGGCTTGGGTGCGAGGTAGTGGTCGATCTCGGCGAAGTTCATCTCGCCGTCAACGAAACTGTGCGCCTTCCGCACTCCCTTGACAGTGTCCCGCATCCTGTCGGTGTTCATGCCCTCTATGAGCACGTAACCGCGGAGGTTGGTGGGGGCAAGGATAGCGGATATATCGGACTTTCCGGACTTGGTCTTGGCGCTGATGCCGTCAGCGACGTCCTTCTCGTGTCCTATGGAGGTCTTGAGCGCCAAGATGGACTGCCTTGCCTCAGCAGCGAACTCCAGGCGATCACACTCGGTAGGGAACTCCACCAGGCAAACCTCCAGCTTTATAATGACCTTGTCCTTGTAAGCGGCACCCACCGGAGCGTGCGCCTCCAGGCGAAGCTCCTTCGGCCTGGCACCCTCGAGGAAGAAATCGAACTCTGGTTGTGATTGGGAGCTATGAGTGTCGAACATGGAGCCGCCGGTCGCGTCGTAAAGCCGGATGGACCATTCTGCAGCGTCCGCAGGAATGGTCTCCAGCCCCACCTTCATACGGACCTTCTTCTTGGCTGCCTCCTTGCTCTTCACCTGAAAGTTCCAGGCGGTCATGCCGGAAGCGGGTACCTTGGACTCGCCGCCCTCACCGATGAACGATATCATACCCGACCCCTCCGAGGAGGGAGCGGCAGCCTGTTGATCATCTCTCATTTCCATCATTCCCGAACATGTTTGATTAACCGAAGTACGTAGGGAGATAGGTCATGAGCCAATAGATCAGGAAGCCTACGCCCCCGATGAGAAGGAGACCTAATCCAGTGATCTGGATGACCTTCATATACTCCTCGTGGGAGGGTTTGCGGGCCATTTTTATGACTCGACCGTACTTGCCCTTTCCGATCTTCCTGACCCTTTCCTCTACGTCCTTTTGGACTTCCCAGGACTTCTCCACTACGTCCATAATGACACCATTTTTGTAGTGATGCGCCGTATCGTTAGAGACATCTACTTAATAAAGTCGACGTCTACTATTTTTTTGGACCGGTCCTCACGGGGGCCGATGATGTTCTTGGACTTCACACCGGTGACGACCACCATCACGCGGACCGTGTCTTTGAGGGCAGGATCGACCGCCGCACCCCAGATGATCCGCGCGTTAGCAGATACCCTGCTCTGTATGATCTCCGCGACCTTCTCGGCCTCGGATATGCTCATGTTCTCCCCGCCGGTGACGTTCACCAGAGCACCGGTTGCCCCGGAGATGTCAACATCGATCAATGGTGAGTTGATGGCCTCGTTGATGGCGTGCTCCACGCGGTCCTCGTCATCTCCCTCGCCCATTCCGATCATGGCCACGCCGGCGCCCTTCATTATGGTCTTGAGGTCGTTGAAGTCCAGGTTGACCAGCCCGGGCTTGGTGATGAGCTCGGTGATGCCTTTTATTGCGCGCACCAGAACCTCATCGGCAACCTTAAACGCCGCATTGAGGGCCAAACGAGGGCACAGCTCCAGCAGCTTATCGTTGGGTATGACGATGACCGTGTCCGCGGCCTGCCTGAGCCGCTCGATGCCCCAGTCCGCGTTCTCGGCCCTTATCACTCCTTCGGCCTTGAAGGGGTAGGTGACCACCGCGATGGTCAATGCCCCCATATCCTTGGCAAGCTTGGCCACGAAGGGAGCGGAGCCCGTGCCGGTGCCTCCTCCCATGCCCGCGGTGACGAACACAATGTCCGTTCCGGTCAGGACCTTCCTCAGTTCCTCCTCGACCTCCTTTGCCGCCTCCTCTCCCACATGAGGCATCGCACCTGCACCGAGGCCCCGAGTGGAGCGCCTTCCCAGCAGGATCTTGTGCGGAGATCTTATCGCCAAAAGGTGCTGGGCGTCTGTGTTCGCAGCATAGATGTCTGCGCCCACGATCCCTACCTCGGACAACCGGTCGATGGTGTTGGAACCGCCACCACCACAGCCGACGATCTTGATGTTCGTCCTCAGGCTTTCCAGGATCCTAACGAGCTCTTGGTCGGCCGATGTCTCATCGAACGGTGAATTAATGTCTCCGCCTTGGGCACTTGCGCGGGATATGGCATCACTGAGGAATGATTTCATTATAAGCCCTCCTGGGCAATGCCAGCTAGAGTGACCACTGGATGCCCGGGCAAAGCCTAAGTAGCATTTCTACGTTAAAAGGTTTCGGTGCTGTTAATCCTAACACTGGCTGTCTGGAGGAATAAAAAAGAGGCCGGAGGGGTGTGCCCCGGCCTATAGGGAGGTGCGCTATGCTAGCTTCGATGGACCCTTACTTTATGAGGTCGATATCCGTTTCCTTCAGCCGAGCGGTCTCTCTGGCCTTGCCCAATATCTGTTTGGACTTCACACCCGTTATAACAACCATGACCCTGATCTTGTGCTCCAGGGTGGGATCGATGGCCGCACCCCAGATGATGCGCGCTGTGGGCTGCACCCTGCTCTGAAGGACCTCTGCCACCTTCTGCGCCTCGGAGATGGTCATGTCCGCCCCTCCGATGACATTCACAAGGACGCCGGATGCACCGGCGATGTCCACATCCAGCAGGGGGGAGTTGAGAGCGTCCTCTATGGCCTCCAAGGCCCGGTCCTCGGTCTGACCGCTGGACTCTCCCAGCCCGATCATGGCCACGCCGGCGCCCTTCATGATGGTCTTCACATCGTTGAAGTCCAGGTTGACCAGCCCGGGCTTGGTGATGAGCTCCGTAATGCCTTTGATGGCCCTCATCAGCACCTCGTCTGCTACCTTGAATGCAGCGTTGATGGATAGGCGAGGGCAAAGCTCCAACAGCCTGTCGTTGGGTATGACGATGACCGTGTCAGCATTGTTCCGCAAGCGGTCCAACCCCCACTCCGCGTTCTCCATCCTCATCTTCCCCTCTCCCCTGAAAGGTATGGTGGTGACAGCGATGGTAAGGGCACCGATATCCTTGGCGATCTTGGCCACGAAGGGAGCGGAGCCGGTGCCGGTACCTCCTCCCATGCCCGCGGTGACGAAAACGATATTGGCGTCCAGGAGAGCCTTGCGAAGCTCCTCCTCCGCCTCCATTGCCGACTCCTCACCCACCTTCGGTAGCGCGCCTGCACCGAGGCCCCGAGTGGAGCGCCTTCCCAAAAGTATTTTGTGCGGTGCCCGAACGGCCAAGAGGTGCTGGGCATCGGTGTTGGCGGCATACAGCTCAGCCCCGGAGATCCCCTCCTGAGCGATGCGGTTGATGGTGTTCGAACCACCACCACCGCAGCCAATGATCTTGATGTTTGTCTTCAACTTCTGCAGCAGATCTAACAGTTCCGCGTCGGCAGAGCTCGATTGTTGACTGATAGTCCTAGACGACCCGACCGTTGGCCCGAACGGTGTAGCCGCAGCGCTTTCTCTAGCTAACGCTTCTTCGACCAAAGATTTCATAGTGCATCCCTACTGAGCGAAATGGTAATTTTAACTATTAATACATTGACCCAGAACTTTATAATTATCGCACTCAATAAAAAAGTCTCTCGGAAAAGGGTACCAGTCCCAAACGACCGACTGGCGACGATGCTATCCGGCCCTCCCCAGGTTCTCTCCGCCCGTGCTTAGGGGGCCCGAAAGCTTTCTCGGGGACCCCCTCCACCGAATCGAACGATGCCAGCCCCCTAGGGGCAGGAAATGCATATACATACGACCCCTACTATCATGGGAGCTATGTCCGCGAGAGCAAAGGCCCGTTTCGAGGGAACGGTTCAGGGAGTGTCCTTCCGCGCTTACACCAGGCGTTATGCGATCTCTGCAGGGGTCTGCGGATGGGTCAGGAACCTTCCTGATGGGTCGGTGGAGGCGGTCCTCGAAGGGGAGCGGGAGGCCATAGAGCGTGTCATTCGCAGACTATGCACGGAGCACCCCATAGCCGTGGTGAAGAAATGCTACGTCCAGTGGGAGAACCCGACGGGAGAGTTCGACTCCTTCTCCATCCGCCAGTAGATAGATCATTCTATCCTTATGCCGTAGATGCGCTCAGGATTGTCCTTGTGGATCCGGAAGGCCCGCTCCTCCGTTAGCTCTCCAGAGGCGATCAGGGCCTTGGTGCGCTTGGGAACGGTGTTGATGTTCATGACCGCCCCCGGCCGGGCGGGCTCGTCCAGGAAGTCGGTCTCAAGAACGAAGCGGTCCCCCTTGCTGAGCGCCTCCCTCACCGACGTCCTGCTCGCTAGCACTGAAGGGAACAGGCCGTGGTTCTCCTCGTTGAGCACCAGCGGGGGCGAGTAATGCTTGACCACCTTGTCCCGGGAGATACCCGCGCGATCGGCATGAGATGCCAGGTCCAGCATGACCGCAGGGTCGCAGCTCTCCGTATGGAGGACCACCGGGCACGAGGCCTCCTTTGCCAGCTCCATGCCGTAGCGCATGATCTCATTGGATGCGTCCCATATCTCAGGGGGTACCGGGAAATGGGGACGGCCAATCTCCCCGATGGCCACGGCCTTCCCCTCTCGAACGAGCCTCTGCGCCCCCTCCATCCCTGCCTTCATGATCTCCACCGCCCGCGGTAGACCATATCTCTCCACCAGGCCAAGCAGTAGGACCGGGTATGGCCCCACGCATGCGAACACCCTGACATTTGTCTCCGCGTTCCCCCGTTCGGCCATCCCGATGGTTATCTCGTAGGAGCGAGAGAAATCCTCAGCTGAGGATATGGGGACCTCGGCATACGGAAGATGGCAAAGCATGGCATGGGTGCCCCCGGCCTTGGAGAAGTCACGCAGGGCCTCAATACCTCGCCCGGAGGGCTGAAGATGTAAGTGGTTGTCGAATATGGGAACAGCTCTCAGCGCAGCAACCCCGCGGCCTTCAGCTCTTCGGTGATCTTGCTGACCGCGGCCTCGACGTCCTGCGGTTTCTTAGCCCCGGTACAGACGAGCTTGCCGGAACCGAACAGGAGAACCACCACCTTGGGCGAGTCCAAACGGTAGACCAGGCCAGGGAACTGCTCGGGCTCGTACTCCACCCTCTCCAGACCGAGGGAGATGGCGATGGCGTTGAGGTTGATCTCCTGTCCCAGGTCCGATGAGGCTACGATGTTCTGCACATCTACCTTAGGCTCTGTCTTGATGACCACGCCAGCCTTCTCGAGCTGATTGGCGACCTTGTTGATCGCCACCTTTACGTGCTCCAAGCTCTTGGCTCCCGTGCATACGACCTTGCCGCTGCGGAAGAGCAGGGTGGCCGTCTTAGGCTCCTTCAAACGGTAGATAAGACCAGGGAACTGCTCGGGCTCGTACTCCGCCCCCTCGAGGGCTAGCGCGATCGACTGTAGGTCAAGTTCCTCGCCAAGGGACGTGGAAGCAACAACGTTCTCAATCTTGATCTTGGCCACTCGGACACCTGGCCTTGGTATTTATATACCTTTATATAGCTTTTATGTTCAGCCAATAAAAAAGGGACCTGCTGGGACAGTATCTTACTGCACTTCCTTCGAGGCATCTGACATCCGTGGGGTGCTAATCATGGCGTTTCATGCGTCAGACTGAAACTGGCATATTTATTATTGAAGAACTATTCTCGTTGCATTGTTTACTTCGTGTTGGTCCAGCACATATAGATAGCGGTGCTGTCCGACATCATTATTACCAGTTCACTCCATTAATTTAGAAATAGACGAACAATAATTGAATTTTACTGGAAAAAGAGGTAAGCTACCGGCCGATAAACGTCGTTATAATAAAACGTCAGACATTATTAAAATATTCTCAAAATTATCGCTATCCAGCATCATCTTCAACATCATTATCGTCAACATTATCGACATCAACATCATGTCTTTCAACGATTTAATCAAGAACATGACCGTCAGGCCGGGGGTTCTACACGGTCCGCCTCGATCTCAATCTTGCCCTCGCCGACGCTCTCCCGGATCCGGGCGACGAAGGATGGCTCGGTGATGTCGGCGACGATGACGATCTTGCCCTTCTCTTCTCCGACCTCACGGACGAAGCCGAAGTGCCGGCCTCTCGATCCGACGGGGCAGAAGCCCTCGCACCTGAAACGGGCGACCATGCCCATAGCCGATCGGTCGTTATTTGGGAGGAAGAACTTGACAATCATTGTCGCACGTCATTAACACGTAGCCTACTATTAACAGAATGTCAGATAATAAAAGGAACCGTCTGGATGCCCATGAGCATCCTAATTCTGGCTGGATATGTCGGAGTTCTGTTGTATATATTCAGGTGCCTGACTAAGGCGCCGAAGGCGATTAAGGTTATTGGCGCCTGTCCGGTCTGCGGGACGAAGGTGTGGTCTGGATGGAAGAGGTGCGTCAGGTGCCGCAGTCCGATAGCACAAAAAGCGAGCCATCTTATCTTTCAGTGTCTCTGAAATATTATGGACCAATAGAATTATACTGTACTAGTACAGTACCTATACTGTATCAGTACCATGTCGAAAGGAGGCTATCGAAATGTCAGCATCCCTTATCCCATTTACAGGGCGCTATCTGAGATAGTCGAGGACGACGAATCTCTGTATATTTCTATCAGCGATCTGGTCAAAGAGGCTCTTCGCGAGAAAATAATCGACATCAGGAGCCAGACCCTAGTCCCAGGAAAAAAGTCGAACGGAGGGGATGGCAAATCGTAATAAGCTCAGCTGGCGTTTTAGCCACGCCCCATCAGATGGGGCTGTGGGGTGAGCGAACATTGCCAAAGGGAAACCCTCCAGTACGTCTTAGCAGCGTTATTTACCAGGCATGGCTAGCTGAAAATCCAAAAAATATCGAAGGCGGTCCTGTTGAGTTTGAGAGTGTGGAAGACTCGCTGGATCCTAACATGGTGATATTTCCGGCTCATCTTGTTGAAACTGCCGAACTTCCGAGTGCCTATGCTAATAAACTCATGATTTTTGGATATCCGACTGAATATGACGGCTTCCAACTGTGGGTTACCCCAGAAGGTTACGATTATTTGTTGATAGCCCATCATCGGCACCTATCAGGCGATTTTGTCGATCAAAATGGTGTAAAGCACAAGGACTGTCCCCATTTTCACGAACTGGACTTAAAAAAACCATGGAAAAAGGGAGAACCCAGCACTAAGCGGATAGTGTGCCAGGGGCTCGCTAAGGGCATGCCAGCAATAGATCTTATTGAAAAATTTCTCACATACTATTATTTCGATGATGGCCGCGAAGGTGATTTAGCACGGCCGATCAAAAATTACACGTCACAGAGGAAGATCAATGAACCATGGTAACAGGTATCAAAAGGAAATGATTGATAAGTTCTTCTTGGCGATGAGACAGGCCGTCAGAGTACATGATGTCGATAAGGGGGCGGTCTGCATCACCACCCCGTTCCTAGATTGGCAGGGTTGTCCCACAAAGATATTCGTGACGAAAGAAGGGGTGATTACTGATGGTGGGGGTACGGTCAATCTGCTTAAGGCATTACGTAGTTATGATCAGTTTGAAGGATGGCCCCTGCTCTCAGACTTTCTAGTGAGCTATTGCATCTCGTTTGATGGAAAATCAATGATGCTTGATGAAAAAGAATCCGAAGATTGCCTTATTCGTTATGCTCAAGGCATCTCCAGACTGCCATCGTATTTCGAACCAAAACCAATATGCTCGACAGAGGATCGATTTCCAGAAAAAGTGAAAGGGGTAGCGTCCGAGTTTATTGAAATGAAATACCCGCTTGCATCAAAAGAAGAGACAGAAAGGCGCATTTCTTCTATCATCAGATCGAGGTCCATACCCCTGAAGGGCGGAATTAGCGTCACCAGTGACTTGTCGCCAGTAAGTCAGGAAAAGATGGTAATGATCATTAGTCATGCTCAGGCCAGTCCGTCTGTGCAAAAGCAGCACATACAGTCAAAGCTGTTCGATCCAATCGTGTGGAAAAGAGAGCATGGCAAGGGCAAGGCATATGCGGTCATCGAATCAACCGAATACTACCAGCAAACAGCTATTCGACTACTGGAAAATGAGACTGAGGAGATAATTCAACTCAAAGATACATATGGGAAAGAACGATTGACCGACATATTAGTAACGGCGTAAAGAACGCTCCTCCTAAACCCTCAAGACCGCAGATTCGAATCGGTTGAGGAACAATACATTCGACGATTCGAAACAAGAAGATCACGCCATCGATAAGTCATTTCTTATCTTCCACGATAGATTCAAATATCATCAAACCCTATTAGGGTGCGATGAGGGTGCGATTAGCCCCTCAAGGAACGAACACCATGGACGTGACCATAAAGGACGCCGCTGTGGTGGTCGATGGCCAGGTGAGCGAGGATGGCCGGATATACGGCCTCAAGAAATACGCTGGCCGTACCGTCAAGGTGGTAGTCCTGGAAGAGAAGAAAGAAAAACCCTAACCCAAACCCGAATAGGTGACTGGATCGGGAGTTGCAGCTCCCGTCCAGTCGGGAGAGCTGATAGTCTGAGTATCAAGCCCCCCAGGGACAACATACGACTTAGTCCGAATAAGACTTTCGCCGGCCGAACCGAGAACGGCAAGGTCGGGTGCAAGTACTGCCAGAGCCACAAGGTAATCAAGTGGGGAAAGAGCGGAGGCAAGCAGCGCTACCGGTGCTCAGAGTGCGGCAAGACGTTCTGCGACGACGGCGCGTTCCCGCATACTCGTGTGAATGCCAGGATTGTATCCGCCTCGCTTGAGCTGTATTTCGATGGGTTATCACTAGCCAAGATTCGTCGGTACATCTGGCGCAGCCACGGCATCAAGGTCTGTCGTGTCACAGTCTGGAAATGGATCCAGAAGTACATTCCGAAGGTAAAGGCGCTCATCGCCAAGATGGTGCCGGATGCGGCAAGCTCATGGCACTGTGACGAGACGATGATCAAGGTTAGCGGAGATTGGCAATACTTCTGGGACGGAATCGACTACGCCTCGAGGTACGTCTTCATGGGCATGCTGACGCCGGGTCGGAACGTCCCTGATGCAAAGCAGTTCTTCATGGGAGCTAAGAAAGCAGTGGGCGGCAGATCACCTATGCTGATAGTCACAGACGGCTGTGGCGTCTACGAAAAAGGCATCACCAAGAATTTTTGGAGCAAAGTTCACCTGGGAGAGTGCAAGTACATCAGGAAGCCTGGATTGAGGGCTAGGGAGGGCAAGCTGTCTAACAACGTCATCGAGCGCTTCCACAATACTCTCAAAGAGCGGATGAAGATCACGCGATGGTTCAAGAGCGTCCAGGGGGCAGTAAACGCACTGGACGGCTTTGTGATCCAATACAACTTCTTGAGACCGCACACAACGCTTAGAGGAAGGACCCCGGCACAAGCAGCAGGACTGAAACTACCTTTCGAGAATGGGTGGGGCGACCTTATCCAGTGGTCCTATTCCACCGCTTGAACGTAAGTGATTATTGAAAAACGTCGGGTGGTAAGAATATATGATTATATGCTTATCGAACTATCATAATAGCGATAATGTTATATTTATGGACGCATTCCTATTCTTGGGGGTCATGAGACCGGTGGCCGAGCCGATAGAAGAAAAAATTCGAGATTTCATCATGCAAAATCCCGGCACATATGTTGAGGAGATCTCGCGCAGGCTAGGCTACAACCGAGCAACAGTTACCAAGTATGTTCGTGGTTTTGTCGGCTCTGATACCATATCTGAGAAAAAGAAGGGCCCCATTTACGAGCTCTGGCCTAACAATGGGGGAAGTCATCAGTGACCCGTGCAAAATCATCTAAAAAGAGTAAAGAGAAGGCTCAGCCCCCAAAAATAGATGAGTTGGCCAACCCTTCTCAAGATGTACTGAATCTCACCTATCCAGACTCCTTCATCAACAAGATCGTTTGTGGGGATTGCATCAAGGTAATGAAGGCCATCCCGGACAATACTATTGATCTAATAGTCACCTCGCCGCCTTATGATAATCTTAGGACCTACAACGGATTCAACTTCGAATTTCCAAAGATTGCCGAGCAGATGTACCGAATACTAAAAAAAACCGGGGTAGCGGTGTGGGTCGTTGGTGACCGGATTACTGATGGCAATAAAAGCCTCACCAGCTTTAGGCAGGCCATTCAATTTCAGGACATCGGCTTTAAAATTCATGATGTCATGATATATAAGAAGAAGAACACGCCGTTCATGAGATCAAACGCCTACACGAACTGCTATGAGTTCATGTTCGTACTTACAAAAAACAAGCCCAAGGTGTTTCACCCATTAATGGAGCCTACAAGGCGTAACGGGTTTGAAATGCTGGTCCATAATAAGAAAGCAGATGGTATTAACAAAAAAATCATGGGCAAGTTGAACGAGGAGAAAGTGAGGACCAATATCTGGGAATACGCCGTCGGCCTTGGGGGAACGACCAACGATAAAATCGCATTCCAACATCCAGCAGTCTTTCCGGAATCCCTAGTAGCCGATCACATCACCTCATGGACGGATGAAGGTGATATTGTGCTGGATCCGATGTGCGGAAGCGGCACGACCCCGAAAGTGTCAAAAATGCTAAATCGGAAGTATATCGGCATCGACATCAGCGAAGAATATTGTGCGATAGCCAAAGAACGAGTCGGTGCGGTAACGGTCCAAACCCATCTCGGGGTCCATGATCAATCTTGAAGCTTTCTAGCAATACTTCGGGCAAGAAGCGTCAGGCTATTCAGCCGTCCATAAGAATGGACAGTTATCCTCTCGCCTTCGATGTTGTAATCACAAATGGATAAGTGCTGCGTTACCCCGTTCATTACGAACTCGGTCAAGTGGGGGCTTCCCCGTAATACGTTGTTAAATCCAGCAGTGGGTGGCGAATTTGCTCCGATGAGCAAACCATATGGCACCTTGGACGCTATGCAATAACCTATTAGCTGGGCTAAGTGGTTAAGCCTTAACGGATCGTCCTTTTTTACCTCACAAATGACCTGAACGCAAATGTTAGTGGAAACATTTCTTACATTTCCAACGATGTCAACTTTCAATTCTCTAGCCAGCTCGATGTTTGGCATCAGAGAGTCTACTGATACCCCCTCCCTTGCAGCAATCCTGCGTAGTCCTGTATACAGATCTACAGAACCGCAGGGTTCAAAGTCCACTGAGAAAGGCCCAAGCGCCGTCATTATTGGAGCGAGACCGGATTTCAATGTCTTTGATATTCCAGGATAGGTGTCCGACTCAGGCATCTTCGTCCTCTTCAGTAAGAACGACACCGCTCGGTTCTGCAGGTGGGTATCGAGGTACAGTTCTCCTCAACCATGATGACGGAGCATGAGGGCAACCCATGGCTTGGCATATGTGGGTGTAATGAATGAAATGACCTCGGACCTGTGGTGGAAGGTCCGTAGAATTTTCATCTTCATGAGAACACTTCCTACCATTGACCCTGTAGCTTCTGTTAGGGCATAATGTGCCATAATTGAGCGTCCCGCCCCTTGTAATGCGCTCCTCATCAAGTAGCTGTTCTAGGCCCCTTCTCTTACAATCCAATGTGTAGTTGATACGGGCAAAATCACAGGCTCGGACTCTGACCTTGTGTCCTTTCTTCCAGTATGCATGGGGACTGCTCCCAGCGTGCATGTTGGGATGATGCCATAGTATTTGATCCACCGGTACGCCAAGGGAGTGAAGGGTTTGACACAGTTCTAATGGCAACTTCCAGTTCTCCCCAAAAATCTCGAATGAGATGATTGTTGTGTTGGTCGAGCGATTCCTATGGCTCGTCCTGCAGCTACCAACCACATCGGCGAAACCGGAAATGAACTTCTTCTTCGCTCTGTCATCGATGCCCGACATGAGCGTGGCGATCGAGGCACTCTTACGCAGTGTACCGATAGTCGGCAGGCCCCATTGTCGAAGAAGGCCATATAGGATTTGCGGGACGGGCGCAATGTCAATCGAAAATCGTGGAGTTTGTCCCGGCGCCAAATGAACCATGTTCGTGTTTGGCGAAGCCCTGGTGTTGAGAAGGCGCTCGATCATAGGGCATAGCTGTTGGACCGACTGTTGGAACCAGTCGAGTGCTATTCTTGGATCGGTGTTAGGCCATTGTTGGAATGGAAAATCGATGACAATGTTATTTTCATTGATTGTCCCTCCTCCGACAAGAAGGCCAAGGAAGTACGCTGTTTCTTCGTCCAATTTTTTCGCCCCTGAGCAGGTCGAAGCTAACAACAATCTCTCGTTAAATAATGTTTGGCGTAGAGTAGGTTATTTTTTTTATAATTTTAGATTTATTGTCGCCATTAGACATGTCCGACGCCATGACGATGTCTGGCCAACATCAAGTAAACAATGCACTATTCTCGTATAGTGTTATATACTTCCTTATACATAATGACATTTGTCCGACAATAATACTAATAATGTCGGACAACTTTATCGGGAGAGATGTATGAGCGAGACTGAACGGATCACCATAAGGATACCGAGTGATAAGGTCGAGGCCTTGGAGATGCTGGTGAGAGAGGGTAAGTATCCAACGATCTCTGACGCCATTAGAGCGGCCATCGACAGCTTCGTGGACAGCAACTTCACTCCCGATCACATCGAGCGGGTGACGGTGGAGCTGCCCAAGGGCAACGTGGTGGAGCTCGAGTGTCTGGTCAAGGACGGCGACTCCGTCTCGATCGACGATGCCATAAGGAATGCGGTGAGGGAGTACACGCGGAAGAGGCTCCGGGTCATGGAGGAGATGCACTAGCCGCATCGATCCACATGCTGGATATTGCGGAGGTGTTGAGGCTGTGATCAATTTCGGGTCCTTAGAGGACCTGCAGCAGGGCGCTGCGGATCTCAAGATATTGGTCATAGGTTGCGGGGGAGGAGGGTGCAACAGCGTCCACCGTCTTACCAACATAGGCATCCAGGGTGTCAAGACCATCGCCATCAATACTGATAAGAGCCACCTCCGGACCATCAACGCCGATCAGAGACTTCTCATAGGGAGCCAGGTGACCCGTGGTCTGGGGGCCGGAGGCATCCCGGAGGTGGGTGAGGGATGCATGGAGAACGCGCTGGACGCTCTGAACAAGATACTCCAGGACGCGGACCTGACCTTCATAACCGCCGGTCTGGGCGGCGGCACGGGGACAGGAGTGGCTCCCGTGGTGGCCCGGGAGGCCCGCAGGCACGGCTCACTGGTGGTCTCCATGGCGACCACGCCCTTCCAGTTCGAGCGCGGGCGCCGCATGGAGGCGGCGCGCTGGGGCATCGGGAGGCTCAACGACAACTCCGACATGATGCTCCTCCTGGACAACAACCGGCTCATGGACATGGTCAACCACCTGCCCATAGAGCAGGGCTTCGGGGTCATGGACCAGCTCATATCGGAGATGATCAAGGGACTGGTGGAGGCTGTGACCCTGCCCTCCCTGGTTAATATCGATTTCAACGACCTCCGCACCATCATGCGCCACAAGGGGGTCTCCACGATCCTGTATGGCGAGAGCACGGACCCTGATGGGGCGGTGCGGGAGGCGCTCGGCAACCCTCTTCTGGAGATCGATTATGAGGGCGCCACTGGCGCGCTGATTCACGTCACTGGCGGGGAGAAGCTGTCGGTGAGGAAGGTGACCAAGGTCCTAGAGGGGATGAGCGAGCAGCTGGACCCTGAAGCGCAGGTGATCTTCGGGGCCCGGGTGGACCCCTCTTACAAGGACCTCATTCGCGTCATGGCCGTGATCACTGGCATCCAAGGGGTGGGCGAGAAGAAGGGCCGTCGCTCCCACGAGCGAGAGGAGCTAGCGAACACGATAGAGGAGCTGGTGGACGGTAGGCCCCGTCGTCGCTCACCGCGGTAGCTTCTTCCTTCCATCGATTAGCTTGGCGGCATCGCCGATGACACCCATGATGGTGTAGAACTCCCATTTTGTAGGAACTGCCCTCCCCATCATCCGGCGGAACATGATCTCCGTGTTCTCCCTACGGAACTGGGGATAGTCGATAGCCTCTAGCAGGTCGGCGAAGAACTTGTAGAGCAGCTCCCGCTCCTCCTCCGAGGAGACGGGGACACGTGAGATACGGTGCCCTTCGGCAAGGTACAGCTCATAGATGACTATGGTCACCGCGTGAGATAGGTTCAGCACAGGGTACGCATCGTCCGAGGGGATGTGGACCAGCAGATCGCATCTGGACAGCTCATCTTGGGTTAATCCCAGCCCCTCCCGGCCGAACAGCAGAGCGATACGTCCTTCATGTTCTGCGGTCCTAGCAGCCAGGTCCCGCGGGCTCATGGGTATGCGAACGTAGTGCTTCGGTCCATGGGTGACGATGCCCGTCGTGCCCACCACCAGGGAGCAGCCCCTTATGGCCTCATCGACCGTGCCCACCACCTTCGCTCTCTCCAGGATGTGACCGGCATGCTTGGCCCTCTTGAACGCCTCCTCCCCTATGGGGCAGGGGTCGACCA
>MVRB01000060.1 GCA_002067635.1 Methanomassiliicoccales archaeon PtaU1.Bin030
CGTGAAGCCCATGGAGGTCGCGATCGACAGGTACCCGAAGGGGACGAACACGGGTCCGAAGCCCGAGGCCCCGGCGGCGTCAGGGCTGCCGAAGATGTAGGCTATGCAGAAGAGGCAGAACAGGACGATGATGCCCACGAGGAAGGATGACACTAAAATCTCGGATTTGCCCGCACCCTTCACTCCCCGGATGTTAAGGAGGCAGAATAGCGCCGCTATGCCTACGGTGAAGGCCGTGGACACCAGGTCCATGGGCACCCCGGGTATGACTATGTTGTACTGATCGAGAAGGAGGGTTACACCGGTGCCGAAGCCGATAGCGTAAACACTGCAGGCTATGCAATGGCCGATCCATGACATCCAACCTCCCAGGAACCCCAGGGGCTCGAAGAGGCCCTCCTTGATCCACAGATAGCCTCCCCCGGTCTCCGGGAACGCGCTGGACAGCTCGGCATAGGCCAGGGCGGTGAACATCGTGACTATGAAGTTCAGGAGGAAAGTCACCAGGAGGGCGGGGCCCACCACCTCCGTGGCCAGACCTATGAGGAGGAAGATGGAAGAGCCGATGTTCGGTCCGAGCCCTATCATCAGAACCTCGGCCAGACCTAGGTCTCGGTTGAGAGTGACCTCGACTCCGCTCGGGCGAGACTGTTCCCCTTCAGACATACGGATGAGCGCTGGAATCGGCTTCCGTCAGATAATGGTTTCCCTGTTTCGCATAACTCGGCCCCCCACTAACAAGGGACGGTGCCCCGGGGAACGCTCCGGTTCCAAACCTCAGGGATGAACTGACATACCTGACGTTCGAGAGGTCACTGCATATTTAGGGGCTTGTCGCTTCCTGACAGCCCGACGAAACGGGGTCCCCTGTTCGGGTCCAGGGTCCGTCTCATGAGGTAGTTGTTGCCCTGCCGGCAGATAAGGCGGTATCCCATTCGCCGGTAGAACTCCATCGCCGTCCTGTTCGTGTACTGCACCAACAGCTCGATGGCGGGGGAGTCCCTCAGACGTGCGTGCTCCTCGATGCGGGCCATCATCATTCTTCCAAGGCCGCGGCCCTGGCAGGCCTTTTGTACCTGGATGGAGTTGATGAAGAGGTTCCCGTTGCGGTCGTCGATGGAGAAATAGGCTACTACCCTGCCCTCCCTCTCCAGCACCTCGTTGTGGGCGGTGGGCTCTAGAAGGATGTGGAGTAGGTCCTCATCTCGGTACTCCACCCCCCAGGACGAGAATATGATCGCCGACATGTTCTCCCTGCTGATGGCCAGGACCTGGGGGAGGTCCTTGCGCGTCATCTCCCGGGAGGTGGCTTTCATCATGACCTCCTGCTGCATGCTCCCGATGACAATAAATCCTTCTGACGGGAACATGCGCTTCGGTCCACCCGTTCGTAAGCTTACGGCAATTGACTTATATATCTTGAGATTTGTCAAGTGAAAATAGGTGATAGCACATGGTAACCGTCAGCACTGAAGCGGTAAAGTTCATCAACGACCTGTTGGAGAAGAACGATAAGAAGGGATATGGCATCAGGATCTATCTGGCGGGCATGGGCTGCTCCGGTCCCCAGTTCGGGATGGCTTTCCAGGAGAAGAAGAACTCGGATGACAACGAAGAGAAGGTCGACGGCTTCTCCTTCTACTACGACGGAGAGACCGGAGAGATGCTCGAGGGATCCACGGTCGACTATATCGAGACGCCCAACGGCGCCGGTCTGATCGTCAACAATCCAAACCTACGGTCCGGCTGCGGTACCTGCGGCGGTTGCCACTAAAGATCGCATGGGCCCTCAGGGCCTCTCGGTCCTTCCTTTTTTCATAGTATATCTCTGATGACAGCTGAGCAGAGCTCCTGTCACTGGTTTATGTCCTGCTCAGCAGGAGCGACCGTCATGCCTCCCGTCGGGAAGAAATACTCCTAGCTCACATGACATGACGTGTGCGGCCGCTTCACCATCGGGGAGATAAAGGAGCTAATGACGCGCTTCTCCATAGACGAGCCGGTGGCGGACATGCCGATGCCGCGCTATAACGTTGCTCCCACACAGACCTCGCCGGTGGTCGTGAGGAGGAGCCCAAACCGCCTGGTCATGATGCGCTTCGGCCTTATCCCTTTCTGGGCCAAGGACCAGAAGATCGGTTCCAGGCTGATCAACGCCCGCGCCGAGACCATTGCGGAGCGTCCGGCCTTTCGTGCCGCGCTCAAGGACCGGCGCTGCCTGGTGCCCACGACAGGCTTCTATGAGTGGAAGGACGGCGAGAACGGGAAGACCCCCTACTTCGCCCGTCTGAAGGACGAGAAGCTGTTCGCCATGGCTGGGCTTTTCGATCGCTGGAGAGCGCCCTCGGGGGAGGAGGTCCACAGCTTCACCATCATCACCACCAAGGCCAACGACCTCCTGTCAGAGGTGCACGAGCGGATGCCGGTTATACTCTCCCGCGAGGACGAGGGGAGATGGCTTGAGCCAGGTGCTATGGATGCTGCGGAGAGGGAGAGGATGCTGCGTCCCTTCCCGCCGGAGAGGATGGAGACCTACCCCGTTTCCAAGCAGGTGAACGACCTGAGCAAGGATTCGGTGGACCTGATAAGGCCCCTGCCTCAGAATTCCGGCCGCAAGTGGTTCTGACGGACAGTCCTCAGCACTTCAGGCAACCGACCATAAGATTCTTCAACGTCCCCCATCATGCTGGGGTTCGTGTTCGTGGAGCATCCCCTCATCGCCCGGGAGAGCGTCGAGGATAGGACCTATCAACGAGCCCTGGCGAACTCCTGCCTGCGATCCTCCACACTCGTGGTCCTTCCCACGGGCATGGGGAAGACCGTCATCGCACTGCTGGTCATCGCGGACGTGCTGATGACCAAGAAGGGGAAGGTGCTCCTGCTCGCGCCCACCAAGCCCCTGGTGGAGCAGCACGCTCTGTTCCTGAAGGACAAGCTGGTGGGCAAGAGGGTGGCGGTGCTCACCGGGGAGATCGATCCTGAGGAGAGGGAGGCGGAGTGGGTCCAGAGCGACGTTATCGCCTCCACCCCCCAGGTCGTGGCCAACGACCTGCGCAGGGAGCGGGTGTCGCTGCGGGACGTACGCCTCATATTGTTCGATGAAGCTCATCGAGGTGTAGGCAACTACGCGTACGTGGCCATCGCCCAGGAGTACAAGGGCCACAACGGGCTGGTAATGGGGATGACCGCCTCCCCCGGCTCCAGCACGGCCAAGATCAAGGAGGTGTGCACCAACCTGGGGATCGAGAACATCGAGGTGCGCTCGGAGATGGACCCTGACGTTGCACCTTACGTCCACGATATCCAGATGGACTGGGTTGAGGTCGAGGTACCCGTGGGCATGCGGAAGCTGGCCGATGTGCTCCGGAAGCTCTTCAACCGCTACATCCAGGAGCTGGTGGCGATGGGGGTGATGACGAGCGCGCGGCCTCCCACCATCAAGTACCTGCTGGAGGTCCAGAGGGCCCTCCAGGTCAGGCTCAACAAGGGGGAGAAGAACCATACCATATACAACGCACTTTCGGTCCAGGCCCGGGCCATCAAGGTGGGCCATGCCCTCGAGCTGGCCGAGACCCAGGGTCTGACGGCACTGAGCAGCTACCTGGAGAAGCTCCGGGAGGAAGCCTCTTCCGAGGATGGCTCCAAGGCCTCCCGGGCCATCGTAGCCTCCGAGGAGTTCCAGGAGGTGGAGCGGCTGCTAGGCTCGCTGAAGATGGAGCATCCGAAGATCTCCCGGGTCATGAGCATCGTGAGCAACCAGCTGCAGGTCAAGCCCGACTCCCGGGTACTGGTGTTCACCCAGTACCGCGACACCTGTGACATGGTCACCAACCTCCTGTCAAGAATAGAGGGTGCGAGGGTCACCAAGCTCATAGGCCAGTCCGGGCGGGGGAGCGACAAGGGGCTGAGGCAGAAGGAGCAGATCGGGGTCCTGCAGCGCTTCCGAGATGGTGAGTTCAACGTTGTGGTGGCGACCTCCGTGGGCGAGGAGGGCCTGGACGTGGCCAACACCGACCTGGTCATCTTCTATGAGCCGGTGCCGTCCGAGATCCGATCGATACAGAGGAGGGGGCGAACGGGGCGGTCGCGTGCGGGGCGGGTGGTGGTGCTGGTCACCGCGGGCACCAGGGACGAGGCCTCTCTGAACTCCAGCGAGAAGAAGGAGCGGGAGATGCGGAAGCGGCTGAGAACCCTGAAGCAGCAGTGGGACAGGGAGAGCGGTAGGGACGAGGCGCCTGCTCCGAGGCCCAGGAAGGGGCAGTCGAACCTGTCGGACTTCCCCCCTAAGATAGAGGGCTAACCTCCGGTTTATCTACATGGGAGCCGTATCGAACCTCATGCTGTACCATGACCTGGTCAAGGTTTACCAGGCCCTCGAGTCCACCACTTCCAGGCTGGAGATGGCTGACATACTCGCCGACCTCTTCAGGTCCACTGATTGCGCTCACATCAGGAAGATCGTCTACATGACCCAGGGCACCATAGTCCCCGACTTCTACCCTGAGAAGCTGGGGATGGCCGACAAGCTTTACATCCGCACCCTGCTGGCGGCCACAGGCGCCAACGAGGAATCGGTCCGTAAGCTGTGGGCCCAGGAGGGGGACCTCGGGACCATCACCGAGAAGGTTTACGAGAACAAGCGCCAGACCACCTTGTTCTCCGAGCCGCTGACGCTCGACCGGGTGTACGATGCCCTCCTTAAGGTCGCGCGCTCCGAGGGCAGCGGCTCGCAGGAGTACAAGACCCGCTACCTGGCGGACATACTGCATGACGCCAAGCCTGCCGAAGCAAGGTACATCGCACGCATAGTCACCGGCCGAATGCGCCTGGGGGTGGCGTCCCAGACCGTCATCGATTCCCTGGCCCAGGCCTTCGCCACCAAGCAGGACAAGGCAGCGGTGGAGCGGGCGTTCAACATCACCTCCGACCTCGGCCTGGTTGGGGAGGTCCTATGCCAGAAGGGCATCGCCGGGCTGGAGGAGATGCATGTCAGGGTCGGCAACCCCATCCGGGCCATGCTGGCAGAGAGACTACCATCTCCGGAGGAGATACTGGAGAGGATGGGGGGTCAGGCCATGTTCGAGTACAAGTACGACGGCCTGCGTGTCCAGGCCCATATCCAGGATGGAAATGTGACACTGTACTCCCGCCGCTTGGAGGACCTCACCTCCCAGTTCCCTGATGTGGTGAAGGCCCTGAAGGAGGCTTTCACCTGCAAGAGCGCCATCATCGAGGGGGAGTGCGTCCCGGTGGACATAAACACCGGTGAGCTGCTGCCGTTCCAGGAAGTATCGCATCGCCGGGGTAGGAAGCATGGCCTGACCGAGGCCATCGAGGACTACCCTGTGCGAATACACCTGTTCGATTGCCTGTTCCTTGACGGAGCGGACCTCACCGATGAGCCCCTGCCCGACCGTCGCACCGCGCTGACCAGGTGCGTCAAGATCACAGAGGACGTACGCTTCTCCGAGGCCAGGGTGCTCGACGATCCCGTAAAAGTCCAGGAGTTCTTCATAGAGGCCCTCAACGCCGGATGCGAGGGGCTGATGGCAAAGTCACTAGGTGAGGGGTCAGTATATCGGGCCGGCTCCCGCGGTTTCCTGTGGATCAAGTACAAGAAGGAGTACCGCTCGGAGATGAACGACACCGTCGACCTGGTGGCGGTGGGAGCGTTCCATGGCCGGGGACGGCGCGGAGGCATGTACGGCGCGCTCCTCATGGCCACCTACAATGAGGAGGAGGACCGGTTCGAGACGGTCAGCAAGCTCGGCAGCGGCTTCGACGATGCCACCCTGGCCCTTCTGCCAGGGAGGCTGGACCCCTACCGCCTTCAGGAGCGACACCCGCTGGTGGAGTCCAAGATGGAGGCGGACGTGTGGTTCGAGCCGGCATTAGTCCTGGAGGTCCTGGGGGCGGAGATAAGCCTGTCCCCCATCCATACTTGTGCCCATGGCCGCATCCGGGACGGGGCGGGACTGGCGATCAGGTTCCCCCGCTTCACGGGGACGTTCCGGGACGATAAGAGGCCCAGGGACGCCACCACCAGCCAGGAGCTTTATGATATGTACAATGCCCAGCTGAAGAAGGTCGAGGGCTGAGGTTGCGGATGAGGGCCTCAAGAAGTTTATATTCTCCGCCCACCGCCGGCATCATATTGCCCTGGGACCGACCGTGCATGCACAGTGGCTCGCAGAACCTGTCTCGTGATACGATGATCTAGGGCGTCGATAGTTAAGCTCCTGCTCACAGCCATGGGGGGCCGCGGTGTGACGCTCGCCATCTTTCTTCATTATTTATAAATAGGAATAAAATTTTCTTTAATATGGGGTTTTTTGATTTAATTTTCCAAATAAGGTTCTGGAGGCAGCTCGGAGATGGTAATGGAACGCTTGTTGGTATGTGTTGACGGCTCGAAATATTCCGAAGAGGCCGTGAGATATGCGGTGGAAATCTGGAGGAAATATAACTCCTCCATAACACTGATTTTCGTGTGGCATCCGCCGGCCGCTTCCGGACAAGGTATCGTTATCCGGGACATCCCGGACTATGAGATCGCGAAGCTCACGGAGGCGGAGAAGATACTCAAGGATGCTGGAATAACCTACACCGTGATCAAGAAGATCGGAAATCCCGCCATGCACATCATCGATGAGTCCAAGAAGGGCTATGACCTTGTGGTCATGGGCAGCAGGGGACTGGGGAGCGTGGAAGGTTTCCTCCTGGGGAGTGTCACCAGCAGGGTCACGCACCATGTTCGCGTCCCCATCTTGATCGTCCCGCCGAAGGGGTGATAAGAGCCCAGGGCATGCCCGGCATGCTTCTATCTCTCTCGATTAGGAAGGAATGGAACCGCCTCTGAAGCGGCATACCTTAACCACTTTTTCTCCGAAGTATCTAAAGCATCAAAGTGTTTCGGAAAGCTTCTTTACCAATTGTGAGAGACGGCATGGCGAGTGTTCGCCCTTGGCATCGACCTGCCTCCATCTTTTTAGGACTTCCTCAATGCAAAGAGTAGGCCAGGGTCCAGCCGTTGACATTAATACCTTCCTTGACCGAGTGTAGGTCTGCATTTTCAATTTCTTTAACTGAGTTTACTAAGCTTCAGCGCAGTTCATTATGCCTTTTGAGTGAAGCATTTCCCTATTGGGAATTCAACCGAAAGCGTTCTGGCAGCTTTGTTATGTGTCCAATTTTCGTAGCTGGTCGTTCCATTCTTCAGCCATCATGAGTATGTCATTTTCATTCCTGAGTCAATAGCCGCTTCTGCCGATACGCCAAAAGTGCCAATCCACTCGATCAAGTAACTGCCAATAGATGAGTGGATAATTCTGATAACATAACATTACTGCTGCTAACAAATAGATTAAATCTAGAGCTCTAACATCGTTAGTTATTATACGTAATTAAAAATAAAAAGGTTTGTTATTACCAGCAGGAACGATCCCTGTCTCTGATCTTATCCCCGACACCGCTCTGACCGATCCGAACGCGGTCCCGGTCCTGGTCGCAGGTCGGATCCTGGCAGGAACCGTCCTGGGCTCTTATCTGGTCCTGGTCGCAGGTCGGATCCTGGCAGGAACCGTCCTGGGCTCTTATCTGATCGAGATCTCCCTTCATTGCTCCATTGCCCTGAGCGGCAACACTCTGGATAACAAGCACCAAGGCCAACGCGGATACCATCAACACCGCTACGGCGCCCAATGCCATCATTTTTTTCCCAAGTCCCATTTTGACACCTTGGACGCCTGGAAGCTGATGATATAATAAAGCGATGGTTCAAAAAAAATTCATACTATATGGTCGAACGAGGGGAAGTGTTAAATAATATAATGTAGGGAAAAATGGTTTCAGTGGGAGCCTTACCGTGCTCCGTTACCGGTCTTGGTCTCATACTGGAAGGTTTGTCCCTCCATGTTCTGCCAATCCCATGCGTGCTGGTAGCAGCTGTTCGCTTCCGTCTCGTTCATGTTCTGGTTAGCGAAGCCGTACTGGTTGTTGTGCTGAGCACAGATCAGGTATTTCTCGCCGTCCTGGAACTGGTATGCGACCCTTCCGTCCTCACCGGTCTGCAGCTTAACACATTCCATCACTCTCATGGTGGTCTGGTTGCCATCGGTGGATGCGTTCATCCTGCAGATGCACACCTGAACGCCACTGATCGGTACGCTCTCTCCACTCGCCGTCGAGGTAACTAACACGGCATCCTCGCCAGCATCGCTTAGGACCGATACCACGGGAGCCTCGCTCGCCAAAGCACTCATCTCGTCATTGTTATGGTTGGTCAGTACTATGGCCATCCCAGCTATTGCCAGGATAGCTACAGCGCCGATTGCTAATATCTTTATTCCGAATTTCATACTACAGCCTCCAAGAAGAATAATGGTTATATATTTTTATATTTATTATGAAATAATCATATGGATGAATCATACATGAATCCACTTTTATGAGTTCATCACCTCATTAACGCACTACTATCCTGGATCCTTTCCTTTATTAGGGTTCATTCCGGTCATTACCTTAAAACTAAAGCATGACGCTCCCTTTCCTCAGTATTAATTCTTCAGGCTAAAAGGGGTCACATAGAGCCCAAGAATGATGAAATGATATTTTATGATGCCCTAATGAGTTGAATATGGCCGATGCTCCCATACTCTGAGTAATCCAATCTTTCATCCCCACATCAACCATCCTGAGATTATACCAATAACCGCCTCTCCATCTCCTCCAACCGTACGATAACATACACAAACAAAGAGCTGGCTAACACGCCATTCTTCCGTTCTTCTTCCTTGGTATGCCAGACCATCAAGCTACCCTGAATGCGCCAATCTTGAGCGTTTGGCAGTCCCGATCGAACGTTCCTGCATTAGCCTCGACCTTTCCTGACGACCGAGCCAGTATTTGTTAAAATATGGCTGCCTGGTCCACTACTTGTGATAGCTGGTTGCTATGGCTGTTTCCAGTAAATATAAAGAAAGAAAACCTTTATAATCGGTTGTAGTATTGAGCGCCTTCATGCAACTTCAGCTCCTTGACAAGGATAAGGACTCCATACAGGTCCAGATCCGCGACGCCGATATGACCTTGATACAGCCGCTCATAAGCGAGCTCCTGGCGGACGAAGGCGTAGAGGAGGTCAAGTTCGTGACCGGTCATCCCGATCTGGACATACCGGTGCTTACGATCAGGGTCAAGAGCGGCAAGCCCCAGACCGCGCTGAAGAGGGCTGCCAAGACCCTCTCCAATGAGTTTAAGGAAGCGCGGGAGAAGCTAGAGAAGAGCAAATGACATGCTGGAGTGCAGTTCCCGTGAGGCCGTCATAGGCCTCGAGGTCTATTTTTCTGATACAGCTGGGATCGGGGGGCGGCTGAAGCGCTCGCCCGAGGACTTCTTGGTCGAGGAGGTCTCCTCCTTCCCTGAAATGAGCGCTAGCGGCCCCTACACTATAGCCAAGGTCACAGCCCAGAACTGGGAGATGAACCGTCTGGTGCGGGAGCTGTCCAAGGCATTGGGCATCTCCCGGGACTCCATCGGTTTCGCCGGGACCAAGGACAAGAGGGCGATCACCACCCAGCTCATATCCTTCCAAGCTCCCTTGGACCAGGTCATGGGCTTACAGATCCACCAGGTCAGCGTGGAGGGGGCGTATCGAGCGAAAAAACCGCTCACGATCGGCGACCTCGTCGGAAACCGGTTCCAGATACTTGTGAAGGAAACGACGCTGTCCGGAGAGGATCTTCGATCGTCCCTCGACAAGACGGCAGCGGCCCTCAAACAGCTGGGCGGTTATCCCAACTTCTTCGGGGTGCAGCGCTTCGGGGCAGTGCGCCCGGTGACCCACGAGGTCGGGAAGTGGATAGTGAAAGGGGACTTCGAGCGAGCGGTCATGACCTACGCTGGTAACCCCGTGCCTCAGGAGAGCGAGGCGACAAGGGAGGCCCGCAAGAGGCTGGACGAGAACCGGGACTTCGGCGAGGCGCTGAGCTACTTCCCCCGCACGCTGACCTTCGAGAGGACGGTCATAGGCTTCTTGGCCCGCAACCCAGGTGACTATGTCGGCGCCATCCAGGTCCTACCTCCCAATCTCCAGATGATGTTCGTCCACGCCTACCAATCGTACCTCTTCAACCTCGTGGTGAGCGAGCGGATCCGCAGGGGATTGCCCCTCAACCGCCCTCTGGTGGGAGACGTGGTCCTCCCTGTGGACCGGCAGGGCCTTCCGGACCATGATCACGGTGTCCCGGTAACATCGAAGAACCTGGACCTCGTGGAGAGACAGGTGAGGAACGGCAGGGCGTACATTGGAGGGGTCCTTTTCGGATCTGAGTCCGTGCTCTCCGAGGGGGCCATGGGCGAGATCGAGCACCTGATCATCGAGAGGGAGGGGCTAGAGGCAAAGGACTTCATGGTCCCCCAGCTCCACCAGTGCTCCTCCAAGGGAAGCTGGAGGGAGATCCTGGGGCGGATCAAGGACCTACGGTACGAGGCCGCCGAGAACAGTGTAAAGTTCTCCTTCGAGCTGAACAAGGGCTGCTACGCCACATCCCTCCTCCGCGAGTTCATGAAGAAGGGCGAGCTGATGGACTACTAGGCCCGCTCATACTCGCCTTTATGTGTCCCTGTGCAGTTTTGCGATCCTCTACAATCTGCTCAGGTCACGAACCTCGACCGCCGGCTCCGGTTCGGCCTCCAGGATCTCCCTCA
The DNA here is from genome assembly GCA_002067635.1 of Methanomassiliicoccales archaeon PtaU1.Bin030. Taxonomy (GTDB): domain Archaea; phylum Thermoplasmatota; class Thermoplasmata; order Methanomassiliicoccales; family Methanomassiliicoccaceae; genus UBA6. The sequence goes on from MVRB01000060.1 coordinate 10,708, forward strand.
GCTTCTCCCTCCGGTCCTCGGACCTTCTGACCGCGGGGGCTGGTTCCTCCGGGAGTATCTCCTCGGGCGCTGGAGCTGCATCCACCGGCTCAACATCACTGAGCTCGCCCTCCGCCAGTGCGGCCTCTCTCGGCATGGCCTCCACCGCCATGCTCGCGGGCTGATACACCTGCGGCTCGGGAGCGTCCTGCTGCAGCATCTCGATCTGCTCCTGGAGGGTGGGCGCGGCCTCCTCCACGCTCTCGGCGGCGGCGCGGTACGCGGCCTTGGGAGCGTTCTGGACCGAAGGCGCGGTATACCTCTTCTGCGACTCCTGCACCAGCCTCTCCACCATCCTCTCCTTGTCCGGCCTCGCCGCCCTCAGCTCCCGTTCCACCGCCTTGAGCTGCTTCTCGCCGGCAGCGCTGTTACGATCGGCCTCAGCGAGACGCTTCATCGCCCAGCGCTGCTGGATAGCCTTCCTCTGGGCCTCGGTCTCGATGAGGTCCCTGTCATCCACAGCCTTACCTATCGTGGCTCCATCCACGAAGTCGATGGCCAGCTGGCACCTCGGGCATATATCCAGGTTGGTGACGCAATCCATGCAGAACAGGGTCCCGCAGCTGGGGCACACCGACACCGCCGCCTCCCCGTGGAAAAGGCACTTGCGTCCGTGGTACTGGCTGGTCTCCTTCTGATATGTGACCGTCACCGCCTTGGAGCGGTCAACGGGCTTAGCGGGTGCGGCCTCCTCCCTCCTCTTCCTTCTGAACATAGGTCTTACCTCTTGCCTCTCGTAGTCCCCCTCCACATCGGCAGGGGACACTGTCTCTCGTGATCTGGTGCGCCCCTTGGCGATGTGTGCCTGAGGCGCTTCCGTTCGTGACTGCGGCCGCTCATGGGCCGCCTGGTACTGGCGGGGCGCGGACGCACCCGAGCTCAAGCTGTTGAGCATGCACACGATGCGCCGGGCGGTGTACAGGCCTACCTCCAGGTTCTGCATGACCCCCAGGGTGGTGTGTGCAGACGAGGGCAGCTCCAGGGCTGCCCGCACCATCTTCTCGGTCTTCTTGTCCATGGCCTCAGGGGCGAAGTCCATCTTGTTGACGGTCTCTATGTACGCCATGACCTTCTTGGCCTTCTCCACATCGCGGTCCGGCATGCTCATGTACACGTCGGCCAGACGCAGCCCCTGCCTCTGGTAGCTGGGGTTGCCCAGGGTGGCCATGAGGACGTCGTGCGAGAGCACCTCGTAGGCATGGAAGCGCTCCTCATCCAGCCCCTCCACGTCCACAGGCTCCTTGGCCTGGAGGTATGCGGTCACCTCGTCCAGGGCGCTGAAGGGGAGCCCACAGTCCTTGAAGGCCTCCTCTCGGGTAACCTTGGCGTTGCGCCGGTGCTCGTACTCCAGCACCCGCGCCGCGTAGATGGAGATCTGCCGCTGCTTC
>MVRB01000061.1 GCA_002067635.1 Methanomassiliicoccales archaeon PtaU1.Bin030
GACCATGATCTCCCCCTCCCGCACCGAGGGCAAGCTCTCGATGGTCTCCACGACCCTGATCCTTCCCGTGACCACTCCGGGGCTAGCCGACACACCGGTGACCCTGACGGTGTCGGAACCGCGGACCACGGTATCATCGAACTCCACGTTGCCCCTCAGGAACTTGGGCGGCAGGACGTTCTGATAGCGGTCGAACTCCGCCCGGCGCTCGGCGACCAGTCCCTTCACATTGCCGCCCTTTTGCAGGAGCTCGAAGGCCTCCTCCTTGGTGAGGAAGAAGATGTCGCTCTCCCTCTCCAAATAACCTCTGGAGGCGAGCCTACGCCCGTACTCCAGGAACAAAACCCTCCAGCGGTGGATTATGTGGTCCAGGTAGAAGCGCTGGTTCTCCCTGAACATTAGGTACGTCTGGGCGAAGCGCAACACCGGGCGGAACACCATCTTGCGAAGGTAGCCGTAGCGGAGGCGGGCGATCTTCTCCAGGACCGCCTTCTCCGTCTCCTTCCTCTCCCTGATCCGCTCCCTCTCCAGCTTCTCCAGGTCCCCTACCTCGGAGGACATGAGGGAGCGCACCACGTCGATAACCAGCTTGGGGTCGTCAGCCCAGCGGGGGAAGTACATCTCGCGGGTGTGGGAGCGGTGACCGTATTCCTTCAGGAAGGCCTCGAGATCCTGCCCGAACGACCGCATCCGCGGATCCGCGGCCAGGGCGTCCAGCACATCCTGGGAGCTGGAGGTGATCAACCGCTCACGGACCGCCTCGTCCTTCTGAGCGGCCCTGGCCAGCTTGGCGATGGCGATGTTGGTCTTGATGGTCTTGTTATCCTCCAGCCCCGAGATTAGCTTGGAGTACAGGAGCCCGCTGCGGTCGTCCAGCCAGTCCATGAGCCACCTCTTCACCATGAGGTTGGTCCCTATGGAGTGAGTGACCATCCCGTAGCGGATGAGCTGGAAGTGCTTGATGGACGCCTGCCGCAGGGTCATGTACTCCGCCTGCAGCTGGGCATCGTCCAGTGCGGCGAGGTCCAGGGAATCGAAGCGCGCGGCCACCTTCATGAACGAGGCCGCCCACTTCTTGTAGGCCTTGTCGGTGCGCAGGATAACGCCCTCATTGTCCAGGAGGGTGATCCTGACCTCGGCCCACAGCCGCGCTGCGATCTTGGTGTCCGCCCGGGCGATGCGGTCCTGGTCTTTCTGAGGGAAGTAGTTGAGGAGCTCTTTGGTGCGGGAGAACTTGGGGTTGTAGGTGAACACTTCCTCCAGCACGGAGGCGTTGAAGTAGATATGCCCTTTGTGGACCTTCAGCAGCTCCTTGTCCGTCAGCGCCCGGTAGCCCATTATCTCCGACCCCTCGTGGTTGACGTACTTGGTCAGCATCTCCCCCAGCAGGGAGAAGAAGAGGGGGGTGGTAACATCGGACCAGTACTCGTCGCCATAGCCGCGCGTCCACAGGGTGTCGCCGTCCTTGGACAGGTTCGTGATGGGTCTGGACTGCAGGATGAACAGTTGGCCGCCCTCTATCGCCCACTCCACGTCCTGGGGGGCGCCGAAGTACGACTCGATCCTGCGGCCCATCTTGGCGACCATGGTGATCTCGTCGGTGGTGAGCGACGGCGCCATCTGCCTCTCCTCCGTCATCCTAACCGAGCGCGAGCCGTCCGCGGAGAGGAAGATGCCGGTGACCTTGCGGTTCACCGTTCGCTCTATCAGCTTGCCGGTGAGCTTGTCGCAGATGTGGCGGTCCGGTGTGACCAGCCCTGAGGCGATGGACTCCCCCAGGCCCCAGGAGGATTCGATTATGATGCGGTCCTTCCTGCCGGAAACCGGATCGGAGGTGAACATGATCCCCGAGGAGCGGGCGTCCACCATGCGCTGGACCACCACCGCGATGCCGCTGCTCATCTGATCTACGCCCGCCTTGTGGCGGTAGGATATGGCCCGGGTGTTCCAGAACGAGGCCCAGCACTTGCGCACGTGCTCGCTGACACCGGACCGGCGGACGTTCAGGTAGGTGTCCTGCTGACCGGCGAAGGAGGCCGTGGCCAGGTCCTCTGCGACCGCCGAGGAGCGCACGGACCACAGAGCCTCCGGATCGATGTCCTCGAGTGCGCGGTCGAGGCCAGCGACCACCTCCCCCGTGACGGTGTCGGAGAACAGGCCCTTTATACTGGCTGAGGCCCTCTCCACCGAGGTCTCTTCCTGGAAGTCGATGACGGACAGCTCTGCACGAATCCTATCCCTGATCCCCTCGCGGTCGAGGTACTCCTCGTAGGCCTCCACGGGAATGACCACACCCGGCGGTACTGGAAAGTCTCCGGTGATGAGCCTACCGAGGTTCGCGGCCTTTCCTCCCACCTGCGTGGCCTGCTCGTCGCCGATGGAACCGAGCTTGATTATGCGGAGCATCTTAACACTGCCTCGAGAACCGATAGTCCAGTATCCTGAAGGGGCATTAATAACCGCTCCCTGCATCCTCGGCGGGTCGAATGGTGGCTGCAGCTAAGGGCCAGACCTTGACGTAGGTTCGATGCGCTGAGAGGGCCGATGAGGGCCCTGCTCGAACTTCTACCATATTACGGATTCAGCCTATTACGCCTCAGCAGGTACAGAACCGAGCCCACGCCCACAACGGCCAGACCGGCGATGGCCACCAGTCCCACGGGTGAGTCGACGACCGAATCCCTGGGAACGGTGATGCTCACGGGGGCGGCCGAGGGGCCGTCCCCTGCTTCATTAACAGCTGCCACCGTGTAGTAGTAGGTCACGCCGTCCCTGCGTCCGGTGTCCTCGAAGGATGTACTGGTCACAGAAGTGATGTAGCTCAGGGTGGCCTGGCTGGTGCCACGGTAGATCTTGTATCCGGTGATGCCGACTCCGCCGTCGGAGGTGGGTGCGGACCAGGACAGCAGCACATTGCCGTTGACCATCTCCGCCTTCAGGTTCAGGGGAACCGAGGGCACCGATGACAAGGGAACGGTCACCTGGTAAGCTCCAGTCCTGGCGCCTTCGCCCTCCTCATTGACCGCGGAGACCGCGTAGTAGTATGTCACACCCTTGATGGTGTTGGTGTCGTTGTACAACAGCTCCGTGGCGGAACCGATCAGCACGAGGTTGTTCTCGGTCAGTCCGCGATATATCAAGTACTGGGTTATGGTGGCCCCTCCATCGCTGCTTGGGGCTGCCCATCTCAGGGAAACTGTCCCGTTCTGCAGCTCTGCATTGAGGTTTTGGGGCACCGAGGGCGTGGTTCTCTCCATGGCCGGAGTTATATTGAGGACCGCACTTCTCTCACCAATGCCTGAACTGCTCACTGCGCTTACCCAATAATAATAGGTCACACCATTGGTTATGTTGGAGTCCCTGAAGGTAGTTCCTGTGATAAGCGTGTACATTGGGTTCTGTATGTTAGGTGTGGTCCCACGATAAACGCTGTAGCTGGTGATCGGTGAGCTGCCCGGATCGGACGGTACCTCCCAACTTAGGTCCACATATCCGACCCCCTCGGTAATATGGAAGTTACGAGGCGGTGACGGAACGGCTGCGGGGATGGCCGAGGCCATATCTCCGACCTGCCCCTCACCTTTGCTGTTGACTGCCGAGACCCAGTAATAGTAGGTTTGACCATTGTTCAAGCCCACGTCCCTGTAGTTCGTGGTCGTCGACGTAGCCGTGTGAGTATCCGGGAGCGTATTGCTGGTGGAGCGATAGATCCTGTACTCCGTTATTAAAAAACCACCATTGGATGAGGGAGCGTTCCAGGTCAGATTGACCTCTCCGTTACCAGCACTGGCCACAAGGTTTGTTGGTGTCCCCGGCACGGTCCCGGGTGTTGCAGTTACTGGACCGGTGGCCGCTCCTTCTCCCGCATCGCTCTCAGCGCTAACCCAGTAGTAATAGGTTAGGCCATTAGTTACCGAGCTATCATTATAAGAGGTAGAGGTTCCAGATGTCGTATACGTTGGAGATGTGGGCATAGCTGAGGTCGAAGCCTTGTAGATATTGTATGTGGTGATCGGTGAATCTCCAGGGTTTGGAGCGGTCCAGTTCAAGTTCACCACACCGGCCCCCCCTGTTGCCAAGAAGCCTGAAGGAGCACCGGGGACCTCTGGGGGCTCCTGAGGTACGGCGGTGTCAGGACCTGCGTAAGGGCCCTCTCCCGCACTGTTGTATGCAGCGACCCAGTAATAGTATGTGGTTCCGATCACCAGATCGGTGGTGTCTGTATAGGTTGTGACATCCCCACTGTTGGTGTGGATAGGACTATCCGGTTTAACGTCTGTAATAGCACGGTAGATGCGGTACTCGGTGATCTCTGCTCCGCCGTCGTCATCCGGAGCGTTCCAAGAGATCACTATGGAACGTATACCGTCCTGAGCGTTGAGGTTTGTAGGGGCACCCGGCTGATTAGCGGCCAGGGGGGAAGCCGTGGCCATGTTGGATAGGTCTCCCCTCCCAATACTATTACTAGCGGCCACCCAATAATAGTAGGTTCTACCAGCGTCGATATCACTATCGATGTAACCTGTGCCGCCCTGGGTCGCTATCGGTGAGCTCGGTACGCTCATGGAGTCCGAGCGGTAGATCGAATACTGGGTGATGGCCAATCCTCCATCGTCGTCGGGAGCGGACCAGGAGAGGGTTATCTGACCGAAAGATCTTGTTGCTACTAAATTATCGATCGCCCCTGGCACTGTGGTCGGAATGGTGGCAGAGACTACTTCGCTGCGAGTTCCCTCGCCATCCACGTCGTCGTACGCTGCCACCTGATAGAAGTAATCCTCACCTTTGTCGAGGTTGTAATCTGTGAACGTATTGTCAGTAGTGGGACCGAGATCGACATTGATGTTCCCAGAATTTTCGCCCCGATAGATTCTGTAACCGTCTACGAACGTGGTTCCGTCGGCCGGGGGGCTCCACTCTAGGATTATATCGGTTCCAGAAGCCGTCGCCGTTACGCTCAATGGTGGTCCGGGAGCCTCGGCCTCAACGGCGAACGGGAGGACGATCGGCGACAAGGCGACCATGAGCAACGACAGTGACACGAGCAGGGTTGAAGTCTT